>JAIOPG010000001.1 GCA_021414025.1 Planctomycetota bacterium
GAGCCGAAGATCAGTGGGCAGAAGGTCACCAAAGAATACAATGCGGCGGACATTCAAGCGCTTAAGGGCCTCGAGGCTGTGCGCAAACGTCCCGGCATGTATATTGGGGACACAACCACCCGCGGACTTCATCAGCTAGTACTGGAAATCGTCAACAATTCTGTTGATGAAGCGATGGCCGGCCACGCTGAGAATATCTGGGTCAAGATTAACGCCGACGGTTCGGCCTCAGTTTCGGACGATGGGCGCGGAATGCCTGTTGGCATGCATCCCACCGAGAAGCGCGAGACCCTCGAAGTAATCATGTGCGAGCTCCACGCGGGTGGAAAGTTCGGCGGCGGAAGCTACAAGGTTTCCGGAGGCCTGCACGGCGTGGGCGCCTCGGTGGTGAATGCGCTGTCCGAATGGTGCGAGGTCGAAGTGGCGCGCGGCGGCAAGGTCTACCACATCGAATTTGAACGGGGCGACGTGAGTTCCCCCATCAAGGTGATTGGAAAACGGGATAAGACCGGCACCAAGGTGTCGTTCATGCCCGATGCGCAGATATTTCCCGATATCAATCTGGATTATGACCGGCTGGTGGCGCGTTGCCGCGAACTGGCTTATCTCAACGAATCCCTCGCCTTCTACATCGAAGACGAACGCACGGGCAAGAAGGATGAATTCAAGTACAGCAAGGGGATCATCCAGTTCGTCAAGCAACTCAACGAAGGCAAAGAAGCGCTACACGCCCATGTGGTCTATCTGGAAAAAGAGGAAGATGGAAAAGAGTCTCCGATGTCGCTGGCGATTGCTATGCAGTACAGCGATGGCTATTCGGAAAACATCCATTCTTTCGCCAACGCCATTAATACGCCGGAGGGCGGTACGCATCTCTCCGGGTTCAAGACTGCGCTCACTCGCACCATGAATTACTACGCCAAGAGCAATAACTTGATCAAAGACGAAAAGGAAATGCCTAGCGGCGATGATCTCCGCGAAGGCCTTGCGGCAGTCGTCACGGTGAAATTGCCGAATCCTCAGTTTGAAGGTAACACTAAGCACAAACTCAGCAGCGGTGAGATTGAGGGCTTCGTGACACAGGCGGTCAATGAGACTCTCGGCACTTGGCTGGAGGAACATCCGGCTGACGCCAAGCGAATTTTCCAAAAAGGACTGCTGGCCCGGCACGCCCGCGAAGCCGCCCGCAAGGCCCGCGAGCTCACCCGCAAGGGCGCCCTCTCCTCCGGCGGCCTACCCGGCAAGCTCTGGGACTGCTCCTCCAAGGACATGGAATCCACCGAACTCTACATCGTCGAAGGCCAGTCGGCAGGCGGCACCGCCAAGGGCGGCCGCGACCGCGTCTTCCAGGCCATCCTCCCCATCAAGGGAAAAATCCTCACCGTCGAAAAGGCCCGCATCGACAAGATGCTCGGCCATGAAGAAATCCGCACCATCGTCCAGGCCCTCTCCTGCGGCATCGGCCTGCAGGAATTCGACATCAACAAGCTCCGCTACGGCAAGATCGTCATCATGACCGACGCCGACGTCGACGGCAGCCACATCCGCACCCTGTTGCTCACCTTCTTCTTCCGGCAGATCCCGGAGCTGGTGCGGCTGGGAAAAATCTTCATCGCGCAGCCGCCGCTCTACCAGGTGGCCCGCGGCAAGAGCGTCGAGTACGTGCTCAACGACCACCGCATGAACGAGGTGCTGGTGACGCTGGCCATGCGCAGCAACGCGGCGCTGATTCTGCGCGACGCCAAGGGCAAGGAGACCGGCCGCATCGAGGGCGAGGCGCTGCGCCGCGTCATCCGCGAGTTGACCCGTCTCGAGGAGCTCTGCGTCGTCAGTCAGTACCGCGGGCTGCAGTTCCCGCGGCTGCTGGAGTCCCGGGCCAAGGATCCCGAAGGCAAGAACCGCCTGCCCAGCTTCATCCTGGCCTGGCGCGGCCACGACGAGCTCTTCCACCGCGAGGCGGATGCCATGAAGGCCCTGGCCGCGCACAAACTGAAACTGGTCGACGTGGGCACCAGCCACGAGGGCGAGGATCCCGCGACCCTAGCCACCCTGCGCGTGCTGCACGAGAACCGCGAGATCGACAAGATCTTCGAATCCCTCGAGAAGGCCGGCCTCTCAATGAGTCACTGGACCCTGGTTCAGGAGGAGGGCGTGACCGGAGAGCGACTGCCCACGCGCTACGGCTGGCTGGTGCAGAACGAGAAGTCCAAGGACACCGAGCTGGTCGAGGTGGCGAACATCCCTTCGATCCTGCAGAAGCTGCACGAGGTCGGCCGCCGCGGCATCGAGGTGAAGCGCTTCAAGGGCCTGGGCGAGATGGAAGCCATCCAGCTCTGGGACACCACCATGGATCCGGCGCGGCGCACGCTGCTGCGCGTGACCTGGGATCAGGCCAGCAACGCCGACAATCTCTTCTCCATCCTGATGGGCGAGGACGTGGAGCAGCGTCGCAACTACATCGAGAAGCACGCGCTCGAAGTCAAGAATCTCGACATTTGATTTCGGCTCGGCGTCAATTCACTTGACGCGCGGGTCGCGCTCGCGAGCCTCGGCGAAGCCCTTGGCGCGCAGCCGGCACGAGTCGCAGGTCCCACAGGGCTCGGCGCCGGGACCGGGGTCGTAGCAGCTGGTGGTGAGTGCGAAGTCCACCCCGAGCTTCCTTCCCAGCGAAACAATCTCCCCCTTGGTCATCCGCAGCAGCGGCGCCCGCACCGTGAACCAAGGCTCGCCCGCGGGGGGGGCTTCCACGCCGTCGCGCGTGGCCAGATTCGCGAGTCGCTCGAAGGCCTCGATGAACTCCGGACGGCAATCCGGATAGCCGGAGTAGTCCAGCGCGTTGGCGCCGAAGGCGATCTGCCGGGCGCCGATCGACTCGGCGAATCCGAGGGCGACCGAGAGGAAGATGGTGTTGCGCGCCGGCACGTAGGTGACCGGGACATCGACCCCGCCGAGGTCGCGGCCGCGGGGAACCTCGATGTCGGCGGTGAGCGCGCTGCCGCCGAGCGTCCGCAAGTCGACGGCCACCTGCCGGTGCTCCGCGGCGCCGAGCGCTTTCGAAACGCGCCGCGCGAACTCCAGCTCGATCCGGTGCCGCTGCCCATAGTCGATGGCCAGGGTGGCGCAGCGGCATCCCTCGGCCTGCAGGGCCGCCAGCGTGACCGCGCTGTCGAGTCCGCCGGAAAGCAGGACGACCGCCCTGCGGGCATCGGGAGGCGTGTCTCGAATCGGTTTCATCGGGGATTCCGGCGCGGGCGCCGCGTTGAAGTATAACTTTCACTCGATGGCGACATTGGCGACCCACATCCGCTGCGACCGCTGCAAGTACGACCTGCACGGGCTCGCCCTGCTCGACGTCTGCCCGGAGTGCGGTCTCGCGGTGGCGACCACGCTGGCCGGCAGCGAGGACCAGACCGTCCGTTCGCTCGTCGCGTTGCAGCGGCCCCATCGCGTGGCGGCCCTGATGATCGCGATTCCGCTGGCATGCCTGCTGGCCGCGGTGCTGCAATCCGCCGGTCCCCTGCTCGCCTTCATCGACTCCATGTCGAACCAGACCAGCCGCTTCGCGGAGCAGGTCCGCTTCTGGGGATGGAGCGCCTCTTTCGCGCTGGTTGCCGTCGCGATCCTGATCGCGATGCTGGCCCTGCTCCCGGCCGAGCTCTCCCTTCGCGCCGAAATGCGCCGGTGGCGGCACTGGCTCAACTCGGGGCTGCTGCTCTGGGCCGCGACGCTCGCCGCGATCATCGTGGTGTCGATGCGTCCGGTCCTTCCGCGCGGCGTGCTTGAGATGATCGCCCCCGCGCTGCAGCTGCCCGCATTCGCGATCACCCTGATCAGCTATCGCCGATTGATTTTCGTCTGCGGCCGGCGCTCGCAGGCCTTCCGCGAGGCGGGGGCGGCGCGGCAAAAAATCAATCTGCTCATCTACGCCCTCGGCCTGGTCATGGTGGGCGCGATTGCCTCTCCGATTCTCCGCAACCGCCTCGGATGGGACTTGGTCGCCGTGCTGGCGGACAGCCTGGTGGTGATCGAAACCGGGATTCTCATTTTTGGCCTGGCCTACCTGGTCGCCAACGCTTGGTGGATCGCGCACAGCCTGCTGATGCCCCCGATGAAATTCGACATTTCGAATTGACCGGGGGGTCCCCAATGGGGCCCAAAACCCCGCCTGGCGCTGTCAGGTTGGCAGACTGGCCTCCGTTGAAGCCAGATTCGGATCATGCCCAGGTCCAAGGGCACCATTTTTCCAGTTCAAATGAGGCTCCGAGCCCCACAAAGGTCTGGTTGAAGTCTCGTCAAATTGGCTCTAACCGCCTGTTTTATAGATGTTTACGCGAGTTCATACTCGGGGGAAACCGGTCCCTGATCATCTCCAGCACTTTGGCATCCCATTTGTATCTAGAGGGGTCTCCCTCAATTTTGAGGCACGCAACGTCACATCACCTTCACCAACACTCCCACGGAGAAACACCCCCATGTCCGTCAAAGAACTCTCCTTCGACATCGAAGCCCGCAAGTCCCTGCTTGCCGGCGTCGAGAAACTCGCCGCCGCCGTCAAGAGCACGCTGGGTCCCCGCGGACGCAACGCAGTGCTGGACAAGAGCTGGGGCGGACCGACGGTGACCAAGGACGGCGTCAGCGTCGCCGAGGAGATCGAGTTGACCAACAAGACGGAGAACATGGGCGCCAAGCTCGTCAAGGAAGCCGCGAGCAAGACCAGCGACGATGCCGGCGACGGTACCACCACCGCCACGGTCCTGGCCGAGGCCATCTTCCGCAGCGGACTGAAGTTCATCGCCAGCGGCGCCGAGGCCAATGCCCTGGTGCGCGGCATCCGCAAGGCGGTTCTGGTGGTCACCAAGAACATCGAGTCGCTGGCCAAGCCTGTTTCCAGCGTGGCCGGCGGCATCGCCGCGGTCGCCAGCATCTCCGCCAACAACGACGAGGAGGTCGGCGCCATGATGGCCAAGGCCTTCGAGAAGGTCGGCAAGGATGGCGTGATCACGGTCGAAGAAGGCAAGGGCCTGGAGACCGTCGTGGACGTGGTCGAAGGCATGCAGTTCGACCGCGGCTACCTCAGCGCCAACTTCATCACCGACACCGATGAGATGACCGTCGAGTTCAGCCGCGCTCTGGTCCTGATCTACGAGGACAAGATCGACTCCATCACCAAGCTGGTGCCCTTCCTCGAGAAGGTCATGGACGCCAAGAAGCCTCTGCTGATCATCGCCGAGGACATCACCGGCGAGGCCCTGAGCACGCTGGTGATCAACAAGATGCGCGGCGTGCTGAACGTCTGCGCGGTGAAGGCCCCCGGCTACGGCGACCGCCGCAAGGCCATGCTCGAAGATCTCGCGATTCTCACCGGCGGCGAAGCGATCATGAAGGATCTGGGCATCGATCTTGACAAGGTCGTCATCTCCCAGCTCGGCCAGGTCAAGAAGGTCACCGTCGACGCCGACAACACCACGCTCGTCGAGGGCGCGGGAAGCACCAAGGCCATCAAGGATCGCTGCGAGCAGATTCGCGCCGAGATGGAGAAGACCGACAGCGACTACGACCGCGAGAAACTGCAGGAGCGCCTGGCCAAGCTCGCCGGCGGCGTTGCTCAGATCAAGGTTGGAGCCAGCTCCGAGACCGAGCTCAAGGAGAAGAAGAGCCGCGTCGAGGACGCACTGCACGCGACCCGAGCCGCGGTCGCCGAAGGCGTGGTCGCCGGCGGAGGCGTCAGCTTCGTCCGCAGCATCGCCGCGGTCAAGAAGGCCCGAACCACCGTCGAGGGCGACGAGGCCTTCGGCTTCGATGTCATCGCCGAGGCCCTCTCGGTTCCGCTGCGCGTGATCGCCGAGAACGCCGGTGAAAAGGGCACCGTGGTCGTCTCCAAGGTGCTCTCCATGACCGGTCACAACGGCTTCAACGCACTCACCCGCACCTACGGCGACCTGATCAAGGACGGCGTCATCACGCCGGCCAAGGTCGACCGCTCCGCATTGCAGAACGCGGCCAGCGTCGCCGGACTGCTGCTCAGCGCCGACTGCGTCATCACCGAGGCTCCCAAGCCGAAGGATGCGCCGGCCGCCCACGACCATTCGCACGCCCACTAAATCGTTTCCAATCATCAATCGTTCACAACCCAACGGAGTCAACACCATGTCAAACATTCGTCCCCTCGAAGACCGCATCCTCGTCAAGCCGCTCGATCCCGAGACCAAGACCGCAACCGGCCTCTACCTTCCGGAGAGCGCCAAGGAAAAGCCCATGCAGGGCAAGGTGGTCGCCACCGGTCCGGGCAAGCTGCTGGACAACGGCACGCGCCAAACCCCGCTCGTCAAGAAGGGCGACACCGTCGTGTACGGGAAGTACTCCGGCACCGAAGTCGAGATCAAGAACACCAAGCACCTGATCGTTCGCGAGAGCGAGCTGCTGGGCATCATCGAAGGCTGATTCAGAAAGACCAAAGGAAACACCATGAGCAACAAGCAGATGAAATTCAAGGCCCTGGCCCACGCCGAACTCAAGCGCGGCGTCGACCAGATCGCCCGCGCCGTCGCGGTGACAATGGGACCGACCGGCCGCAATGTGATCGTGCAGAAGTCCTTCGGCAACCCGAGCGTGACCAAGGACGGCGTCAGCGTCGCCAAGGAAGTCGAGCTGCCCTGTCCTTTTGAAAATATGGGCGCCAAGCTGGTGCACCAGGTCGCCAAGAAGACCGCGGATGTCGCCGGCGACGGCACCACCGCCGCCACCGTGCTGGCCGCCGCCATCTTCAACGGCGGGTTGAAGTTCGTCGCGGGCGCGGTCAACGCCGTCGCTCTGCAGCGCGGCATCAATCTTGCGGCCACCGCCGCCAGCAACGCGCTGGTCGAGATGGCCCAGAAGTGCAAGGGCAAGGCCGATCTGGAGAAGATCGCCACCGTCAGCGCCAACCACGACGCTCAGCTCGGCAAGCTGATCGCCGAGGCCATCGACCGCGTCGGCGCCAACGGCGTCGTCGAGGTGGAGGATGGCCGGACCGCCGAGACCACACTCGAATACGTCGAGGGCATGAGTTTCGACAAGGGCTACCTCTCCCCCTACTTCATGACCGATCCCAAGAAGGGCGAGTGCGTGCTTGAGAATCCGCAGATCCTGATCCACGAGAAGAAGATCTCCAACCTCGCCGATCTGCTGCCCCTGCTGAACAAGGTGGCCCAGTCCGGCAAGCCCCTGCTGATCATCGCCGAGGAAGTCGAGAACGAGGCCCTCGCGGCCCTGGTCGTCAACCGCCTCCGCGGCGTGCTGCAGGTCTGCGCCGTCAAGGCTCCCGGTTTCGGTGATCGCCGCAAGGCCATGCTGGGCGACATCGCCACGCTGACCGGCGGAACCTTCATCGCCGAGGACCTCGGTCGCAATCTCGAGGACGTGGCGCTGGACGAGCTGGGAACGGCCAAGCGCGTCGTCATCGGCAAGGACGAGACCATCATCGTGCAGGGCGGCGGCAAGAAGAGCGAAGTCACCGCCCGCGCCGAGCAGATCAAGTCGCTGCACGACAAGAGCACCAGCGACTACGACCGCGAGAAGCTGATGGAGCGCCACGCCAAGCTCACCAGCGGCGTCGCCGTGATCCATGTCGGCGCCTCCACCGAGGCGGCCCTCAAGGAGAAGAAGGATCGCGTCGACGACGCGATCCACGCGACCCGCGCGGCCGCCAAGGAGGGCTATGTGCCCGGCGGCGGCGTGGCCTATCTGCGGGCCATCGACGCGGTCACCAAGGCGAAGGCCAAGGCCGACGGCGACGAGAAGTTCGGCTTCGACATCGTGATCAGCGCCATGCGGACTCCCTGCTGGCAGATCGCCCAGAACTCCGGCGTGGACGGCGACGTCACCGTGGAGAAGGTGCTTGAAGGCAAGGGCGCCTACGGCTTCAACGCCGGCAGCGGCGAGTACGAGGATCTGGTGAAGGCGGGCATTATCGATCCCGTCCTGGTCACCCGCACCGCGCTGCAAAACGCGGCCAGCGTCGCCGGCCTCATGCTTACCACCGACGTCCTGGTGACGGACTTGAAGGACGACGCGGAGCCCGTGGAAGACAGCGTCAGTTGACACCCATGCGACATGGGTTTGATTCGGTCTTGACCCAGGGACCGAGTCGGCATTGAAAACCGGCTCGGTCCCTTTTTCGTTCAACCCACCCAGCGGAGCCCCCGTGGCGGAACCTCGCGACTACTACGAATTGTTCGGCATCGCCAAGGACGCCTCGGCGGACGACATCAAGCGCGCCTATCGGCGCCTGGCGATGAAGTACCACCCCGACCGCAATCCCGGCGACGCCGCGGCCGAGGCGGAATTCAAGGCCTGCGCCGAGGCCTACGAGGTGCTGGGCGACCCGGAAAAGCGCGCCCTCTACGACCGGTATGGCCATGCGGGCCTGCGCTCCAATCCCCACCATGACTTCCGCTCGATGCACGTGGAGGACATCTTCTCGATGTTCAACGACATCTTCGGCGGCGCTGGCGGTGGCGGCGGCGGGCGCCAGCGCGGCGTGGCCCGCGGCTACGACCTGGAGACCGAGGTGGAGCTGGAGCTGAAGGACGTCCTCAACGGCTGCGAGCGCGACGTGGAGTTCACGCGGCAGGATGTCTGCACCGTCTGCTCCGGCAGCGGCGCCAAGGCGGGCTCGACCCCCGTGACCTGCCCGACCTGCCAGGGCCGCGGACAGGTGCAGCAGTCGGGGCTCGGCGGCATGTTCCGCATGGTCACCACCTGCCCCAACTGCCAGGGTGCCGGCAAGATCGTCATCGACAAGTGCACCACCTGCCGCGGCAGCAGCCGCGTGCCCACCAACAAGCGGCTGCGGATCAAGGTGCCCGCCGGCATCGCCGACGGCCAGGTGATTCGCGTGGCCGGCGAGGGCGAGCCACCGCGCCGCGAGCTCAGCATGGACGGCAGCGGCGTGCGCGGCGACCTGCACGCCGTGGTGCGCGTCAAGGAACACAAGGATTTCGAGCGCGACGGAGACGACCTGGTCATGGCCCTGACCATCGGATTCTCGCGGGCGGCGCTGGGCGGCGTGGTCGAGGTCAAGTCGATCGACGGCCCGGTCTCGATCGAGATTCCCCACGGCTCGCAGCAGGGCGACACGGTGCGCATCGACAACCGCGGCGTGCCCAACCTCAAGAGCAAGAAGCGCGGCGACCTGGTCGCGGTGCTGATGCTGCAGGTTCCGAACAAGCTCACCGACCGGCAGCGCCAGCTCCTGGAGGAGTTCGCCCGCACCGAGAAGATCGAGCCGCGCAAAGGCGCCTCCAAGAGCGGCTTCTGGGACAAGATGAAGGATCTGAAGGATTCCCTCACCGGCGGATAAGGATCACCATGAACAGCAACGACCAAACCAACAACACCGCGGACGCCGACGACGAAATGCCGGAAGCCGCCGGCACCCCCGAAGAGACCATCGTCCAGCTCGAGCAGGAGATCGTCGAGCTCAAGGAGTCGCGCCTGCGGGCGCTGGCCGATCTGCAGAACACCGCGCGGCGCGGCGTGGAGAACGAAACGCGGGCGCGGATCCAGGGCATCATGGGCGCGGCGCGCGGAGTCATTCCGGTGCTGGACCAGTTCGAGCTGGCCCTGCAGCAGAAGGATCTGACCGCCAAGCAGGCCGCCGAGGGGCTGCGCCTGCTCCAGAGCGAGCTGTGGAAGTCGCTTGAGCGCGTGGGAGTGGCCAAGATCGAGCCCAGCATCGGCGACGCCTTCGAGCCGGACAAGCATGAGGCCGTGCTGCAGCAGCCCGCCGAAGGGGTCGAGGCGGGCGCGATCAGCATGCGCCTGCAGGATGGATATCGCATCGGCGAAACGGTGCTGCGCCCCGCGAAGGTCGCCATCCAGCCCAACAGCTGAGCGCCTCGCTGTCACGACCATGCCGACCTATGAATACATCTGTGACGCCTGCGGCAAGGAGTACGAGAAGTTCCAGTCGATCACTTCCAAGCCCGACCGCGTCTGCCCGAAATGCAAGGCCCGCAAGGTGCGCCGCAAGATCGGCATCGGCTCGGCGGTGATCTTCAAGGGCAGCGGCTTCTACGAAACCGACTACCGAAGCGAGGGCTACACCAAGGCCGCCGAAGCGGACCGCAAGTCCTCCGAGACACCCAAGGCCGACGCATCTTCGGCGAATGAAACTTCAAAGCCCGGCGCCGAAGCCGCAAAGCCTGCAAGCGGAGCGACCGCCGGAAGCGCGGCATCGAATGATTCGAAGAAGAGCGGCGCCGATTCAAGCGCGGCCAAGGCGACCACCTCCGAGCCGACCAAAACCAGTTCCGATGAAAAGCCGCGGCGTTCCTCAAAAGAGGGCATGGCGGCGAAAGCGGTCCATCCATCGCGCGTGGGTCGCGGCCAGGGCAACCTGCGCCGCAAGACCAAGTGATCGCGCGGCCGCACATGATCCCAATTCTCTTTCAAAGATAGACTCGTCCAATGCCCCGCAGATTTACTGACCGAATCATCCAACATTTGTCCCACGATGGCGAGCGCGCCATGGAGGCCGACGTGGTCGCACACCGGCTTCGAATCGAGGACGATGAGCGCGCCGCATTCCATGCCGCAGTCAAGCTGCTGGCGACCGACGGACGGATCGAACTCGACCCCAAGGGCCGCCTGCGCCTGCCCCTGCATGAGGACGAAGTGACCGGCCGCCTCTTCGTGACCCAGAAGGGCCATGGATTCGTGCGGCCCGACCGCGTCTCGCGCGACGGCGATCTTTTCCTGCAGGCGGGCAATCTCGGCGACGCCATGAGCGGCGACCGTGTGCGCTGCGCCGTGATCCGAAAGAATCGCAGCTGGTCGGCGCCGGTCCGCGGCGCGGCGAGCGAATCGGGCGTGACCGGGCGCGTCCTTGAAGTGCTTGAGCGCGGCCGGACCCGCTTCACGGGGACTTTGGCGCAGGATGGAAAGCGCTGGATCGTGCAGCCCGACGGCAAGGCTTTCCGCGGCGAACCCATCATCGTGCGAGATCCGCATGCGAAGGACGCCAAAGCCGGAGACAAGGTGACGCTGGATCTCGTCCGCTTCCCCTCCGAGGGAGTGCTGGCCGAGGGCGCCATCGTGGAGGTGCTCGGCCCCGCGGGACGGCCCGATGTCGAGACCTCTGCCGTGATGCGCCTCTTCCAGCTCAGCGAAGGCTTCAGCGAGAAAGTCGCGTCGGAGGCGGCGCTGGCGGCGATCTCCTTCGAGCGCGAGAGCGCCGGCCCCTGGAAAAAAGAAGAGCGGCTCGACCTCACTGACACACTGACCTGGACGATCGATCCGCCCGACGCCAAGGACTACGACGATGCCTGCTCGGTCCACTTCGACGCCGAAAGCAACACCTGGGAACTGATGGTGCACATCGCCGATGTCAGCCACTTCGTGACCCAGGGCTCCGAGCTGGACATGGAGGCCGCCGAGCGCGGCAACAGCACCTACCTGCCGCGGCGCGTGGTGCCCATGCTTCCCGAGACCCTTTCCAACGGCGTGTGCAGTTTGCAGGAAGGCGTGCCGCGCTTCTGCAAGACCTCCATCATGCGCTTCGACGCGCGGGGCCGCCCGCTGGAGTCGCACTTCGCCAGCACGGTGATCAAGAGCGACAAGCGCCTCACCTATCTCGAGGCGCAGAACCTGATCGATGGCCGCACCGCCGAGGCCAAGAAGCACGCGCGCAGCGACACCGAGCCGACCGACGAGGTGGTCGCCAACCTTCGGCTGGCCGACCAACTCGCCAAGATCCTGAAGAAGCGCCGCATGGCGCAGGGGCAATTGGTTCTGGATCTGCCCGTCTCGGTGCTGGTCTATGACGAGGCAGGACATGTCATCGACGCCGTGCCCGAGGACAATGCCTTCACGCACACCCTGATCGAGATGTTCATGGTGGAGGCCAACGAGTCGGTCGCCCGCCTTTTCGCCGAGCTCGACATCCCGCTGATCCGCCGCATCCATCCACCGCCCGCTTTCAAGACCATGGAAGAGCTGCGGACCTTCGCTCGAAGCGTGGGTTTCCGACTGCCCGACGAGCCGGAGCGCCAGGATCTGCTGGCGCTGCTGGAGAAGACCCGCGGCAGCGACTCCGCCCGCGCCGTCCACATGGCGGTGCTCAAGACGCTCTCCAAGGCCACCTACTCGCCCGCGATGATCGGGCACTACGCGCTGGCCAGCGAGCACTACACGCATTTCACCAGCCCAATCCGGCGCTATCCCGATCTGCTGGTGCACCGCGCCCTGCAGGCGTGGCTTGACCACACCGAGAATGGAACCGTAGTTCCCGGCGGCAAGAAACGCAAGGCGTTCCAGCATCAACTCGAAGGCGACGCCCGCTGCCTGGACGAGGTGCGCCTGGCCGAAGCCGGTCGCCACTGCTCCGACACCGAAGTCAACAGCGAATCCGCGGAGCGCGACCTGCGCGCCTTCCTGGTGCTGCAGTTCCTGCATGAGAACCACATGGGCGACGAGATGGACGCGGTGGTCACCAACCTGGCGCCGGCGGGCGTCTGGGTCAGCATCAACCGCTATCTCGCCGACGGGCTGGTGAAGTTCAACGCACTGCCTTCAAGCCGCGACCGCTCCGACCGGTGGATCCTCAACGAGAAGTCGGGGCGGCTGGTCAGCGCCCGCAGCGGCATGAGCATCGGTCTGGGCGATCCGGTCAAGGTCACCGTGCTGGCGATCAATCTGGCCAGCCGTTCGATGGACCTCTCCATCACACGGCTCGGTCTCAAGAAGGATGCGACCGCGGCGCCGGTCGACAAGAAGAACAAGCCGCGGACCTCGGGAGGGCGCGATCCGCGCCGAGACCTCTTCACGCGCGACGATGTCGCGCAGACCAAGGGCCACAAGCGAGGCTTCAAACGCGGACGCCGCGGCCAGCGGCCGTGAGACTCAGCCGGGCACGGGACATTTCGCCCAGGACGCGGCCGGCGACTCTGCAAGCGTTTCGCGCAGGAAATCTTCCATCGCCGCGAAGGCACGCCGATTCGCCAGCGGGCAGAATTGCATTCCGCCCGCAGCATCCGTAGCCTGCGGATTCGTGAAGGCATGACCGCGATGTCCGTAGGCCTCAAGGGTCCAGTCGCATCCTGAATCGGTCAACTCCTTCGCCCAGGCAAGCACATCCGCGGGCTTCGCCATGGGATCGTTCCAGCCATGGAGCGCCAATATCTTGGTGTGCAGCGGCTTCGCGCCGGCGGTCACACCGGATGGAGCTCCGAGCAAACCATGAAAGCTCACCACACTGCGCACGCCTTCGAGACCGGCGCGGGCCACATCCATCGCGCAGAGGCCGCCGAAGCAGAAGCCGATCGCTGCGATTCGATGTCGATCCACTCGAGGATGGTGGCGAAGCGTGTTCAGCGCCGCCTGCGCCCGCGACAGCAAGAGGGCGCGGTCCTGGACCAGCGGTTGCATGAGGGCGGCATTTTCCTCGGTGGAGTTGCCGCGGCGGCCCTTGCCATACATGTCCACGGCGAAGCCGACATATCCCAGCGCCGCCAATTTCTCCGCCTGCAGGCGGGCGAAGGCATCCTGGCCCGCCCAGGCGTGGAAGATCAGCACGCCGGGGCGACGATCTCTTTCGGCATCGTCAAAGGCGGCGTACCCCTCGTACTCCATCCGGTCGTCGGCGTAGGAAATGATCTCGGTTTGCATGACGCGGATCCTAGCCCAGGAAAAAGGGGCAGCATTTCGGAAGCACCGCGTGGCGCCGCTAAGGTGCCCGCTCGTCAAGGAATCGCGAAGAGGCGGAAAGGGAGGAGCCATGGAAGGCTGGAAGGTCGTCGCCCATTGCATCGTGGTCTGCGTGTGCGCGGTGGGGCCCGTGCGCATCGGCGAAGGGACGCCGCCGGGAAGCGGCATCATGGGCGGAGGGATCCAAGCGGCGCTGCCGCATGGCAGTGCGGCACCCGCGGCCCATTCCTCCGCCCCGATGCCTCCGGCCTGGCAATGGCAGTCCACCATCGAGCCCAATGCCAACAACTTCGACTGGAAGCTGGGCGCCGCAGTTTCGATATTTGAGCGCACGCTCGCCGTCGGACCTGCGCGCGATTGGGACCTTGGAACAGACCAGGGCGGCGTGCAGATGTTTGCGTTCTCCGGTCGGCGCTGGAACCAGTGCGCGGCGCTGTCGCCGCCATCCGGCGACGGACACTCGCAGTTCGGCGCGTCACTTGCCCTTCAGAACCGGATGCTGTTGGTGGGCGCGCCGCGCGATTCCGAGATCGCCTTTGAACAAGGGGCGGCGTTCGTCTATCGGCAAACCGGCGAGCAATGGGATTTGGACGCGACGCTGCGAAGATCCGTCGTCGGCGCCGGAGACCAGTTCGGGGCGGCGGTCGCCTGCGACGAGCACACGCTGGTCATCGGTGCGCCCAAGGCGGACGAGGGGGCGATCGACTCAGGCGCCGTCGAGGTGTTCGAGCGCGTGGGCCAGTCCTGGCGCCCGGTCGCCACGCTGGTGTCCAATCCGCCAGTGGCCGGCGCGCTTTTCGGCCTCTCGATCGCCATCGACGGAGGGCGGATCGTGGTCGGCGCTCCAGGCGATCGAACGGATGGCGCGTACTCGGGCCGGGCCTTCATCTTCACGCGAGGCGCCGGAGGTTGGTCGCTCGAAGCCTCGCTCTCCTGCCCGGGCGGAACGCGCGGCTGGTTTGGCAGCGCCGTCTCCGCAAGCCAGGGCCGCATCCTGATCGGCGCGCCGCGGCTGGTCCGCGCCGGTCGGACGGACTTCGACCCGCGCGGAGCCGTGTTTGAATTTCGTCGTGCCAAGGAGGGATGGTTTGGCGCCGCGGCCATCATGCCTGCCGATCCACTTGAGGGGGACTCGTTCGGATGCGCTGTGGCGCTGCAAAAGGATCGCGCCGTGTTCGGAGCCAGCGCTGATTCACGCTCGGGGCATCTTGCCGGCGCCGCGTTCGCGGGATCGCGCAACTCCGAGGGTCTCTGGAGCGTGGATAGACTCGCGCCGCCTGACGCGGCCGCCGGGCAACTCGCGGGGCATGCGGTTGCATTGTTCGGTCCGCGCATCGTCGTCGGCCGCTTGGGAAATCCGGAGGAGGATCCCGCCCCAGGCGCGGTCTCGGTGTTCGTGGCCGCTTCCGCGCCGACGCCTCAGCGCGAGGAAACCACGGCGTCCGCGGCGCAATCCTCCGCCGTGCCGTAGTGCCGCGCGATCACGCTCCGCCACTGCTCCATGGTTTCGCACTGGATGAAATCGTTCTTCACTTCCAGCTCGCTCGGATGGTGGGCGGCGAACTTGATGCCGAACTTGCGCATCCGCCGCCCGGCGTTGCGCTCGCCGTGGATCGTCTGGGCGAACTGGCAATGCTGCAGCAGCGCCTCGCGCTGCTCGGCGAGCGAGGGAAGTCGCGGCGTGCGCCCCGCCATCAGATCGCGGGCCTGGGTGAAGATCCAGGGATTGCCGATGCAGCCGCGGGCCACGCTCACCGCGTGCACGCCGCACAGGTGCAACATGTGAAAGATGTCCCAGGCGCTCCACACATCGCCGGAACCCATCACGATCCGATCGGGCCGTCGCGACACGAGATCCCTGAGCACCTCCCAGCGCGCGAACCCCTGGTACTTCTGGAGGACGGTGCGGGCATGCACCACCGCCCACGCGTAGCCGATCTCGTAGGCGGCGTCGAAGACCATCTCGAAGTTCCCCGCCATCTCGGGAGTGTCGTCCCAGGCGCGGCGCATCTTGACCGTGCAGGGCACCGACGCGGGAACCGCCTGCCGAACCGCCTTGAGCACCTCGATCGCCTCGCGCGGATGGGCGAGGAAGTGCCCGCCGCGGTTGGACTTCTGGATCTTCTTGACGGGGCAGGCAAGGTTGACGTCGATCACGTCGTAGCCCATCTTGACCAGGATCAGCGCCGCCTTGGCCATCTCGTCGGGATGTGTGCCCATGACCTGGCCTGCGATCGGATGGTCGTCCAGCCCCGCGACCTGGTTGTCCTCGACTTCGCCCAGCCCGCACTCGCTGGCGATCAGATCCGGATCCTCCTTGCGGCGGCCCTTGCCGCCGTTGACCAGGGTCCGATCCAGCAGCGCCTCGGTGATGCAGAAGGGCGCGCCATGCCGCCGCGCCACCAGGCGCATGGCGCCATCGCTGTAGCCGGCGAGCCCCGCCTGGAAAAACGGGGCGTCGAAGCCGGGGACCGTCGCGGGAATCCGCGGGTCCATCCGGAATTGGCGGGCTACTTCGGCCGCCTGCTCGCGCGAGGCGCGCGGTGCCTGTTCTTCGGGTTCGAGGTTGACGCTCACGGAGCCCAGCATATTCCAGCCGCTATCCTTTCCATCGACGATGGATCGAACTTTTCACGGAATGTTTCGGCGATTGGGCCTGGCCCCGCTTCTGGCCGGTTCGTTGGCTGTCTCATGCACCATGGTGCCCTACGAGCCCTCGAAGGCGACCCGCCCCTATCCCTTCGAGCTGCCGCAGGGAAGCGTGGCGCAGGTACAGGTAATTCCCGAGGCGGATTCGCTGCGGATCATCAACGCGACCGCGACCGACTACCGGAACTTCGACCTCTGGCTGAATCAGCGCTACGTGGTGCACATGCCGGAGCTACTGGCCGGACAAACGATCGAGGTGCGCTTGAACACGATGTGGGACCAGGCGGGCGGCACGCCATTTTCAGGCGGAGCCTTCCGCTATTTCCAGCCCACGCCGATGGTGCTCGTGCAGATCCAGACCGACGACAAGAGTCCGTTGATCGGGCTGGTGCCGACGCTTCCCGAGTCGACGCGAGAGCGCTGATTCAGGAGAGTCCCTTGACGCTCCATCCGTCCCGGTACTTGGTCTTCAGGAACTGAGCGCCCTTGGGCTCGTTGGAGAAGGCGAAGCTCTTCGGGTCGTACTGCAGATCGCGATTGGCGAAATGGCTCGCCGCCGCGCCCACGCTCAGGCTTTCGCAGAGCAGTCCCGCGAAGGCGAAATTGGCCTCGGGCTTGGTCTTGCCGAAGCACCCATCCACCCAGTGGTGCCAGTGGTTGCGGGTCTCCAACTTGGGCAGGTTCAGCGCGATCGCCTTCTTGTTCTTGTCCCAGACCTGCGGCTCGTCGGTGAGGGCGAGCTTCTTGGGATCCTTCGGGTCGGCGCGCTCCGGATCCAGCGGGCAGAGCATCACGCCTTTCTCGCCGATCACCACCGCCGCGTTGCCGCGGATGTCGACGCCATCCGGTATGCCCATCTGGGCGTTGGTCGGCCGAAGCCCGCCGTCATACCAGGTCACGGTCACGCCCTCCGCCACGGTCCGGTCGGTCGGCGCGTACTTCAATGTGATGGTCTCCTTGGTCGGGAACTCATCCTCGGTCGCGTCGGTGCAGTCGCAGCGAACAGAGGTCGGCAGCCCCAGCTTCGCCGCCAGGAAGGGATAGTCAAGGATGTGGCAGCCCATGTCGCCCAGCGCGCCGCAGCCGAAGTCGTAGGTGCCGCGCCACATGAAGGGGGCGTAAGCGTCCTTCACATAGGGGCGGGTCGGCGCGACGCCCAGCCAGAGGTCCCAAGAGAGCCATTCCGGCGGCTTCTCCGAGCCGGTCGGCATGGGCTTGCCCTGCGGCCACCAGCCCATGGGCCGATCGCTCCACGCATGGATGGCGCTGATTTTTCCGACGATGCCCTCGTTGAGGAGCTGCAGCTGCTGACGGCGCCCGATCATGGCGGATCGCTGCGTTCCCATCTGCGTAACCACCTTGGAGTTCGCCTTGGCGAAGTCGGCCAGCATCCGGTTCTCGTAGGCGGAGTGCGCCAGGGGCTTCTGGCAGTAGACGTGCTTGCCCATCTGCATGGCGCTCATGGCGATCGGCGCGTGCATGTGGTCGGGGGTCGACACCGAGACGGCGTCGAACTTGTCGCCAAGCTTGGCGAACATTTCGCGCCAATCGGAAAACCACTGCGCCTTGGGAAACTTCGCGGACAGCTTCGACTTTTCCTGTGAATCGACGTCGCAGAGCGCGACAATGTCGACGTTCGGGTGCGCGGAGAGCTGCTCCAGATCGGACTCCCCCATGCCGCCGACGGCGACCTTGGCGAGCTGAAGACGCTGGTTCGGCCCCAGCTGGAAGCGCGGCTCGAGGCGCGGCATCAGCGGAAGCACGGCGAAGGCGGCGGCGCTGCGGATGAAGGTGCGCCGGGAGGGATTCCAGAGGTTCGCCAAACGAGGGCTGAGGGCGGAAGACTCGGCCGCTTGATTCGAAGTGGTTTTCGTCATGCGGCAATGGTACATCGCGGGAATTGACCCGCCCCCGCCGCGCCGCATGAAAAGGCCTCAGTTGATGGTGTTGCCGCCGCGCTGACGACCACCTTGGCCGCCACCGCCCTGACCGCCGCCTTGTCGACCGCCCTGCGCGCCGCCGGGGCCCCCGCCAGGGCCACCGGGCCCGCCATCGTTTGGCCGCATCTGGCGGAACAATTCGCCGCGCTCATCGCCCTCGATGATGCCGTTGCCGTCCTTGTCCACGCTCTTGGCCATGGCTCGATTTTCCTCCGGCATGTCCGCGATGGTCCACGATCCGAAGGGCCCGCGCTGACGGCCGTCTTCCCGTCCATTGCCCTTGGGCAACTGGGCGACTTGCTCCGCAGTGAGCAGCGACTTCAGTCGCTCGACATATTTGTCGGTCATGGTGCCGCGCTTGGAAAGCATCTCGTCGGCCACATCGGGATCGTTGCGACCGAACATGCGCCCCGCGCCGCCATTCAGAAGCCCCGCGGATCGGACCGCCTCCTCTTGGAGCTGCGTGGGTTCGTTCTTGCGGATCGCCTGGGCGATCTTCTCGTTCATGCCGACGATCTCCGCCATCATGGCCGTCTGCATTTCGGCGATGGCGGCCTTGGTGTCGGGGTTCAGGTCCTCAAACGTCAGGGCCTTGTCGAAGGCACGCTCGGCGCGGGTCGGCCGGTAGACGCGGCCGAAACCTGCGGCCAGCGCCGCCTTGGTGAAGCGCTGTGCCTCCTCCGGGGGAAGCGCGCCGGCGACGGCGGTGCGGAACTGCTCGTTGGTGTCGCGCACATTGTTGCGCAGGTCGATGCCCTTGGAGGCGATCTGTTCGATGCTCTTGGCGTCGCTGTTCTGAATCGCGGCAAGCACCTTCGACTCGTTCTGGGCCAGGTAGTCGCTGCGTCGCTTCAGCGCCTCGTCCAGGCGCAGCTCGTATTCGTCCAGGATCGGCGTGACCGCGGTGATCTGCTCCTTGGAGAGGCCCGCCTCGTCGACCACGGCGAAAAGATTCACGTTCTCGCCGCTGAGGCGGCCGCGGCTCAGCAGCTTCTCGCGACGCATGAAGCGCTCGAAGGATTCCCATCGGGCGGCTTGTTCCGGCTTGAGCGTGGTCTTGATGTCGTCCATGACCTGGCGGTCCATCACGGCCCGCTCCCTGCGCCACTTCTCGTAGAGCTGGTTCATGTTGCCGACGATCTTGCGGGTCTCCGCGGCCTCGCCGCTGGTCTCGCGCTCCGCGGCGATCTGCTGCGACATCTTGTCCATCTGGTCGCGGAAGTACTGGCCGCGCTGCTCGGGGGACATCTCGGCGCCGGACTCCTTCTCGATCTGCTCGATGTCCTTCTGGGCCTTCTCGCCGAAGTTCTGGAAGCGCTCGCGCATGTTCCCGCCCATGAAGCTCTGGAACATGGAGCGCATCAATTCCTGCTGCGCCGCGGAAGCCTTGTCGCTGGCGGCGGTGAAGGTCGTCTCGTAGTCGACCACGAAATTCTCGACCACGGTGATCTGGCCGTCGTCCAGCTTGAGCTGCTCCTTGATCAGTGGCACGTCGCGCTTCACGATGTAGGGCTGGAACTGCTCGCGCAATTCGGTCACGGCGCCGAGCGAACGCTGGAGCCCTCCGCCCGGGCCGCCGCCCATGCCTCCCATGCCTCCCATGCCACGGCCGCCGGGTCCGCCCTGGCCACCCTGCCGTCCATCCTGGCGATTGCCTTGCCGGTTTCCCTGATCAGCGGGCGGCGCGGACTTGTCCGCTTGGCCAGCGGCTGCCGCCGGCGATGGCGGCGCGCCGGCTCCCGATGCAGGCGGCGTCTGAGCCGTCGCCATGAAGGACAGGGCGAGCGGCGCAAGGACGAATGCTGTTTTGTTCATGGCGATGGAAACGTTCATGGTCAGGGCATATTCGCCCAAGTTGCCGAGTTTCACCTGATTGGAAGAAGAATTTTCCGGCTTTGAACGCGCTCGCGGCGTGAGTTTCAGTGCAACGGTCGAGTCGAAACTGTGGTCTTATAACCGTGTTCGGATCGACCTGGCATTTCAAAATGTTGCGGAATGCCGAAAAAGAAGCCATCTCTGCAATTCTGACCCATTTCTCCTCTTCAAGCTCATAGTTGGAGCGGATCATAGTGAGGCACCCGATGCGATTCAGCCGCAACACATTCCTGATGGCCTGCTGCGCCCTTGTCCTGGGCTTGGCCTCTCCATCAAGCGCGGGCTGGGTCATCAATGACAAGCTGACCGCCTACCCCGCGATCACCAAGGAAAAATTCGGATGCTCCGTGGCGACGGATGGCAACTGGCTCGCGGTCGGCGCCACCGACACCGCCATCGTTGGATTTCGATCGACCGGCGCCGTCCATCTCTTCGAGCGTGTCGGCGATCAATGGCTTTTTCGACAGACGCTTTTCCATCCGGCGCCCTTTTCCTTCCAGGCCTTCGGCAACGCGGTGGCGCTGCGGCAGGATCATCTGGTCGTCGGCTCGTGGGGAAGCAACGGCTTCGCGGGCCGCGCCTTTGTCTACACGCGCGGAGGTGATGGCCGCTGGACGCTCGCCGCGACGCTTGAAGCGGCCGATCCCCAGCCTGCCAAGCCGGCTCTCTTCGGCTGGAGCGTTTCGCTGGACATGCCCTCATCGGGACCCGGAGTCATCGCGGTCGGGCGCGTGAACGACACGATCAACAGCACCGGCGCAATCTATGTGTTCGAAGGGCGCGACGGAACCTGGACCCAGGTGTCCAAGCTCACGGCCTCCGACGCAACGCGCTCCGACCAGCTTGGAACAAGCCTTTCCGTTCGAGATGGAACCTTGGTCGCCGGCGTTCCCCGCCGGCGCGTTGCCTACATCTTCACGCGCTCGATGGTCGGGGACACGCCGGTGTGGAGCCAGACCGCGAAGCTGTCCGCCGCGGCGTCGGCGCTGGGCGACAACTTCGGATTCAGCGTGGCCAGCGCCGGAAATTTCGTCGCCGTCGGAGCGCCCAGCCGCCTGGGCAGCGCGGGCGAAAGCCGCGCTGGAGCCGTGGTCATTTTCTACAGCAACGGCACGATCTGGCAGGAAGGCGCGACGATCACCGCGCGCTCGGAGATTTCGGGCGACTCCTTCGGCTACGCCGTCGGCGCCGCGCCACTGCCCAACTCTGTCCAGGGGATCGTGGTCGGGTCGGCTCTTTCGCGCGACACGCCGCTGGCCAACTCCGGCGCCGCCTTCGCCTTCCGCGGCTCGGCAAATTCCTGGAAGCTGGATGACACGGATCTCTGGACCTCGGCGGCGGTGGCCAATCAGAACATCGGCAAGTCGCTGGGCATCTCCTCCGATGGATCCGTGGTGGCGCTGGCCACCGACGGCCCGACGAATTCCACCGGCGGCGCCTTTCCTTTCGTGTTCGACGCCGCCTCGTCTTCCGGAAGCGGCGCCACGAGCGGCTCATCGGGAGGCGGCTCGTCGGGCAGTGGAGGTTCGGGAAGCGGCGGCTCCGGCGGCGGAGGCTCGTCGGGAAGCGGAGGTTCCGGCGACACCGGCTCCGCAGGCGGACCGGGCGATGATCCGGCCGACACCTTCGGCGCCGGCGGCAATGTCCGTCCGGTCAATGCCCTCTCGCCGCTGCAGAACAACATCGGCATGGTGAGCGACACTCTGGTCGCGGACAACGCCGTCAGCCAGACGATCACAGGACTGCAGCTCGCCCACCCCGAGACGCTCAATGCAGAACTTCAGGCCAGCCCGCTGCTGCTGGCCACCTATCCGGGCAACCTTCGGCTGGTCGCGGTCGCCGACTGCAACGGCGACGGAGGCAGCGATCTGCTCTGGCAGGATCGAAACACCAACGAGGTGGTGCTGTGGACCCGCGATGGAACCACGATCACCAAGACCAAGGTGGTCGCGACTCCCGCCGCCGGAGTCACCGCGGTCGCCGCTTACGACGTGCAGGGCGACGGCAGCGCCGACGACATCCTGCTGCTCAATCCCGCGACCTCGACGCTGAGCGTTGTGAACATGTACGACGGCGAGGCGGTCAACACGGTCGATCTGGCGATGCCGGGCGGCGGATGGCGACCGGTGCCCTATCCCTTCATCGCCAACTCGGTGCTGATCCGCAACCCGGGCACTGGCGAGCTTCGGCGCATCACCATGCCGGACACAGGCGTCGACTCGCGCACCATCGAGGTGGGTTCGCCCCCCGCGAGCTACGAAATCCAGGCGATCGGCGATCTCGACGCTGACGGTCAGCCCGACCTGGTGGCGCGCAGCGCCGCCGACGATCAGGTCCGCTTCTACCTCATGAACGGCAATTCCATTTCGCAGGTGTGCACGGGCATTCCAACCGGGCACTGGAACGTCACGGGCTTGCGCGACTTCGACAGCAACGGCGTCCTCGACCTGCTGCTGAGCGAATCCGGCGGCGACCGTCGCATCGTCGTGCTCTACATGCAGGTGCTCAGCAACATTCCGCAGATCAAGAGCAACCAAGTGGTCGGGCGCCTCGGCATGGGCGGCGTCGTCGGCCTAGGCACCCGTTGAGGCGAGCCGGACCGCACCCTGCAGATTCATCCGCAGAAAATAATCGCCGAGGAAGGCCTTGAAGTGCGGCGCCGTCACGCCGGCGGCTTCCGCCTTCGGGTGGAGCCAGGCGCGATAGTCGTCGACAGCCTTCGAGAGCGCGATCCGATGCGCCTCGCTCTCGCGCGGCCCGCTGGCGACGACCGCCTGGGCAAGATGACGGAGCTCCGCTCTCTCCTCGTCGAGCCGGGCTTCCACGCGGTCGATGTACTGCCGCGCAGTGGCGGCGCTCTCCGATCGAAGCCCTCCATGCGTGAGCCAGAGATGGGTCGGTTCCGCATCGCGCAATTTCTGCAGGCTTCGCTTCCATGCGGCTGGATCGAACTCGGGCGGCGGAGTGGGAATGGAGATGAAACCGCTCTCGGGCATGGCGATGCCGAGTACATCCCCGACGAAGATGTGGCGATGACCGTCGGAGTCGAGTTGCCAGGCGTGGTGATGCCGCGCGTGACCTGCTGTTTCAATGGCGCGGAATTGAAGTCCCGCGGCGGAGACGATTCCTCCGTCATCGACGGCATGCGCCTGCGTGGGCGGCACCGGCCAGAGGTCGCCGTAATAGCGCTCGTACATCGCTCCATGCACGCGCCGACTGCTGGCGAGCAATTTTTCCGGATCGATCAGGTGCGGATGACCGAAGGGATGGACCCAGATCCGGGCGCCGCATGCCGCGAGATGACCCGCCGCTCCCGCATGGTCCAGATGAATGTGGGTGAGAAAGAGATCCTCGATCTGAGTCGGATGCACACCGCATTCTTCCAACTTCGCCTCGAGCGCAGGCCAGGTCACGGCCGTACCGCATTCGACCATCGCAAATCCCTCTGGCCCCTCGATCAGGTAGGCGTTGGCCGCGCCGGGAAGCTCCAGGTAGCCGACGTCGAGAGGATGGATGTGCACGGCCATGAGTGTGGTGGAATATCACATCGGCAGGTAGTGCCGGGCCAGTTGGGCAAATTGGGCCGTCTGCTCGATGGCCCATGCCCGGTTGCGACCGAGTTCACCCGCAAGGAGATCGGCGACCGCGGCGGAGCACTCAAGGGTCGCCCGCGCGTCCAACAGAAGCGAGCGCGTACGCCGCGAAAGCACATCCTCCAGCGTCCGCGCCTGCTCGCAGCGCGCCGCCCAGGCGACCACCGCCATTGGATAGGGCAGGCGCGGATGCAGCGGCGCTGCCAGCTCCGGCCGTGACTTCATCAGCGCGGCGACGGCCTCGGCATCGCTGCCGTAGCAGCGCAGCCACTCTGGAAATTTGGCGAGCGACTTGAGATCGTGCGATGCGCCATGGACAAGCAGCGCCTCGGTCCGGCAGGGTGCCGAGGGCAGCGATCCCGAAAGAATCGCGGCGTCGACCGTGTCTTCGGCCATCTTTCGATAGGTGGTCCACTTGCCGCCCATCACGCTGACCATGCCGCTCGCGCTGGTCAGCACAACGTGCTCGCGACTCACCTTTTTGCTGGCTCCGCCGTCGGCGCCGCCGGCGTGGACCAGCGGCCTTTGCCCGGCGAAGACGCTCAGCACATCCGATCGCTGCGGCTCGCGCTGCAGGTAGCGCGAGGCGTTTCGCAATATGAATCCGATCTCCTCCTCGAGCGGCTTGGGCTCGATCTCGGCGACTTTCATCGGCGTGTCGGTTGTGCCCAGGATCACCCGGTCATGCCAGGGAATCACGAAGAGCACGCGGCCATCGTCGGTGTGCGGCACCATGATCGCAGTCTCGCCCGACAGGAAGGACTTGGGCAGCACCAGATGCACGCCCTGGGCGGGCTCGATCATCGGCGTGGCCGCGGGATCATCCATGCGGCGGATGGAGTCGGCGAAGATGCCGGTTGCGTTCACGACCACCTTGGCGCGAATGGTGAACTCCCGGCTCGTCTCCTCGCAGCGGACGACGGCGCCGACCGCGCGGCCGCCCTCATGCAAAAGCTTCACGACCGCGACGCGATTGGCGGCCACGGCGCCGAACTGCTGCGCCGTCTGCAGAAGATTCACCGCCAGGCGGGCGTCGTCGAATTGTCCGTCGTAATACTCGATGCCTCCCTGCAGATCCTCGCGATGCACATTGGGAATGAGCTCGATGGTCTGCTCCGCGGAAAGAGTGCGGCTTGACTTCAAGTTCAGCTTGCCGGCCAGCGCGTCGTAGAGTTTCAAACCGGCCCCATAGAAAGGGCCCTCCCACCAGGTATAGCGCGGCACGATGAATGCCAATGGATGGACCAGGTGCGAGGCGTTCTGGTGGAGCAGGCCGCGTTCGCGCAGCGCCTCCATGACCAGCGAAATGTCCATCTGCTCCAGGTAGCGCACGCCGCCGTGGACCAGCTTGGTGCTTCGGCTGCTGGTGCCCTTTGCCCAGTCATGCGCCTCGACCAGCGCGGTTTTGAACCCGCGGTTCGCGGCGTCCACCGCCGTACCCAGGCCGGTCGCCCCGCCACCGATCACCAGGATGTCAAACTGTTGGCCGCCAAGATTTTTCAGCGATGATTCGCGGGCGGATTGGATGGTCGTGGATTGCATGGCGATTGTTGTAGATCACCGAGCATATCTACAACCCATCGCTCACTCCCTCCACCCATTCAGCAGTATTCCAACATCCGCGCCATCAACCTCGCCGGAACCGTCGAGGTCGTACTCACAACCCGAACATGGACCAAAATGGAACAGCAACATATCGATGTCCCTACCGTCGTTTTCACCGGAACCATCCAAGTCGCCAATCAGCGGCATGTCCACGACGGTCACTGGCAAGGCTGATTCCAGTTGACCGTTATGCGCACGAATGACTGTCTTGCCGACTCGGACAGAGCGCATCTCGCCAATCGCACTCACAGTCGCAATTGAAGTGTCGTCGCTGGAATAGGTTGTCCCACGCGAGGCGCTGGACACATCGCGTGTTGCACCGTCGCTATATTTTCCAAGAACTCTTAAACGATAGGAAGACAAGTATTTGGTGAAATAGAACTCGTCCGATACGGTGGCGATTGATGTCACGACCGCCGTTGTGACGACATCGATGTCCAGCGGTTCCGCACAAAAGCGATTGCCGTTCGCATCTTTGCCGAGCGCCCACAACTTGCCGGCACCCAACATTTCTGAAGGAATGGACAGCGTGGTCGTATAAGGAGCTTCTGTCACAATTGCCGCGTTGTCGGGTCCTCCAATGAGCACGCTCACCGGCATAAAACCCGGCAACAGATCGACACAGACATCCACCTTACTGCCGGCGTGCACGACCGTGCCGGCACTGGGTGAAACAATTTGTAAACCAATCGGCAACTCAGTTGGTAATTCGGCATTCTGGTTGCCTGCATTGCCTTCCCGAGCCATGACTCGGTCCGAACCGATAGCCAGCACAGCCATGAGCAAACTGAAGTGCAGTCGTCTCTTTCGAATCCAAGCTGCTTGGAATTCAAACCCATGTTCCGTTCGCATTGAAGTCCTCCAAATACGCGCCTGTCAAAGAAGGCCAAGGTTGCAGTCTATTTGGTTTCGCCCTGCTGCCAGTCGCCAGCGCGGGCCAGGGCCCGCTTCCAGTTGGCGCGGCGCGTGCGTCGCTCATCCTCCGAAATCTTCGGCTTGAACACGTGGTCGACTGCGCGATGCTTGCTGAGTTCGGCGGCGTCCTTCCAGATTCCACAGGCAAGCCCGGCCACGAAGGCAGCCCCCTGCGCCGTGGTTTCAATCACCTTGGGCCGCTCCACCGCAGCGTTGAGCAGGTCGGCCTGCGTCTGCATGAGCAGATCGCTGGCGCAGGCGCCGCCATCCACGCGCAGAATGCCCACGGGGGCGCCGGCGTCGGAAGTCATGGCTTCAAGCACATCGGCCACCTGGTGGGCGATGCCCTCCAGCGTCGCCCGCGCGATGTGCGCTGCGGTGCTTCCGCGCGTCAGACCGACGATGCAGCCTCGCGCCCGTGGATCCCACGTCGGCGCGCCGAGCCCGGCGAAGGCGGGCACCACGAAGACGCCATCCGAATCCGGCACCGACTCCGCCAGCGGATTCACATCCGCGCTTTTCTTGATGATGCCCAGGCCGTCGCGCAGCCATTGCACAGCGCTGCCGCCGACGAAGACGCTTCCCTCCAGCGCGTAGTGCGCCGGCTTGCCTTCCATCCGCCAGGCGACGGTGGACAGCAGCCGGTTCTTGCTCGCAGCGGGTTTGGTTCCCGTCTGCATCAGCATGAAACAGCCGGTGCCAAAAGTGTTCTTCGCCATTCCCTTCTCGAAGCACAATTGGCCGAAGAGCGCCGCCTGCTGGTCGCCGATCATCGAGCGGATCGGAATCGCACCGCCCAAAAGCTTCGGCTCGCACTCGCCGAATTCGTTGTCGCACGAAACGACCTCGGGAAGAATCTCCGCCGGAACATTGAAGATGGAGAGCATCTCGGGATTCCAGGACAACGTCTTCAAATCGAGCAAGCTTGTGCGGCATGCGTTGGTGACATCGGTCTTGTGCACGCGGCCGCCGGTCAATTTCCACAGCAGCCACGAGTCGATCGTGCCCGCCGCCAATTCTCCCTTGGCGGCGCGCTTGCGCGCGCCGGTGACATGGTCCAAGATCCACGCCATCTTGGAGGCGCTGAAATAGGGATCAAGCAGAAGACCTGTCTTTTTGCGCACGCGCGGCTCAACTCCATCGGCACGCAGCTTCTCCATCGCGTGCGCCGTGCGCCGATCCTGCCAAACGATGGCCGGCGCAATTGGTCGGCCCGAAGAGCGCTCCCAGATGACGGTCGTCTCGCGCTGATTGGTGATGGCGATCGCTGCGACATCGCGCGGGCCCAGGCCAGCACGGTGCAGGCATTCCTTGGCCGTCTCCAGCTGCGTCGACCAGATTTCCTGCGCGTCGTGCTCCACCCATCCCGACTTGGGAAAGGACTGGCGAAACTCCTGCTGCGCCACGGCGCGGATCGCCCCCCTGGAATCGAAAAGGATCGAGCGCGAACTGGTGGTGCCTTGGTCAAAAGCCAGAATGTGAGACCGGGTCATGAAGTCCCTGGGGTTGCGGCGGGCTCGTGCCTCACATGCAGCTGCCCATGCCGATGACCCGGCGCCACGCGCTGATCTGGCCCAGGTGCATCTGCAGATGGCTTCCGCACATGAACATGGTCGCAGCGCCGATGGTCGGAAGAATCTCGGTCATGCGTCCGCCCATGGGATTCGCGCGGGCAAAGGTTTCGTCCGAGACCTCGGGGAGCGCGTCGGCCACGACCTTGTAGCGCTCCATGTAGTTCTTGAGCACGGCGTCCTTGTTCGGATAGCGGCCATCCTGCTCGAGGCAGGGCGCGCCGTTCTTGAAGAGCTCCTCCTGCTTCGGATCGACCTTGCGGGCCAGGTCCTCGCGGCCAATCAGCGTCAGCGCGCGCTCGGCGTAGAGCCCGAGGTGGCCGATGCAGAAGAGCGGGTGGTTCACCCCCTTCATCGGAATGTGCCCGAACTTGTCGGCGGGAATGTCAGCGCAAAGTTTCTCCGCATAGGTCATGGCCATGCGAAGGTTGAATGAGATCATGGAGCCGACGCCGACGGTGGTTGCGGTGGAGGTGGTCATGGGGGTGATCTTATCCCCATTTCCCCCGCCGTCGAAATGATCATCCGCCGATGAATCGGTCGTAGATCGATTGCGCCACAACCTCGTCGCTGCATTGCCCGACGATCGCCCGGCCATCCGCAAAGACGGTGAGCTCGACCGGCTCGCCGCCCGTGCCCGGCAGGTCCTTCAGTTGTCCCTGAAGCCGACCCCCCTGCATGGCGAATTGACCATGGATTTTCAACTGCGATTGCAAGACCGCCAAATCCATGGCTCCCCGACCGCGCCGCGAGGGCAGCACCTGGATGGCTCCGCGCCCGCACAGGTGCGCGACGCGCGGATTGTCATCGGCCGGCTCCAGGAAGGGAAACTTCCGCTTGCCGCAGCATTCGCACTGCCCATCAATGGAGACCGCGATGGACGCGCGGCGATGATCCGCCAGGTCCACGCTCCACAATTTCCGCTCCAGCAGGTCGGGTCGACCCGCGAGGATGAAGAGCGCCTGGCTCGCCGCGAACGAACCCACCATGCCGACCAGAGGTCCGAGCACTCCGGCGCGATCGCAGGTGGGCAGCTCGCCGGGCGCCGGAAGATCGGGATAGACGCAGCGCAGGCAGGCGCCGCGCGCCGCGAAGTTTTCGTCGCCGGCAGCGCCGAGGTCCCGCGGCACCACCGCCAGCGACAAGCCCTCCATCGCCACCGCCGCGGCGTAGATGTAGGGAATCCCGTCGCGCACCGAAAGGTCGTTCAGGATGAACCGCGTCGCGACATTGTCGAGTCCGTCAACGATCACATCGGCGCCGCGGGCGAGCTCGGCCGCGTTGTGGGCGTCGAGATGCTCGACGCAGGCGTCGACGCGGATGCCGGAATCGATCTCCTTGACGCGGCGCGAGGCGGCCTCCGCCTTGGGCGCGCCCGATCGCGCGTCGCGCTCGCTGAAAAGCTGCTGCCGCTGCAGGTTTGACCACTCCACCACGTCGCGGTCGACCAGCGTGAGACGACCCACACCCGCGCGGGCAAGCCACTCGATGGACGCGGAGCCCAGGGCGCCGCACCCCACCACCAGCGCATGCGAACTCTTGAGGCGCGCCTGTCCCTGCGGCCCGCACCAGGGCAAAGCGATCTGTCGAAGATGGCGTTGCGCCTCAGACATGGCCGCATTGTCCCGAGTTTGACCGGGAAAAGAAATTCGCAAAAAGAAACGCGGCGACCCCGAAGGATCGCCGCGATGAATTCATGTGCAAACCGCGAACCCGAATCACCACGCGAAGTGGGCGAAGGCCTTGTTGGCGTCCGCCATGCGATGCGTGTTCTCGCGGGTCGCGACGGCCTTGCCTTCGTTCTTGCAGGCGCTGAGCAGCTCGTTGGCGAGCTTCAGGTGCATCGGCCGACCCTTTTCAGCGCGGGCCGCCTCGATGATCCAGCGGAAAGTCAAACTTTGAGCGCGGCGCCGATTCAACTGCATCGGCACCTGGTAGTTGGCTCCGCCGACGCGCTTGGAGCGCACTTCGACGACGGGCTTCACGTTCTCGATCGCCTTCTGGAAGACTTCAATCGCGGTTCGTGGCATGCCCTCGGCCTTCTCCTTCTCGAGTCGGGCCTGGATGGCGTCGAAAGCCTGATAGACGACCTTCTGGGCCGTGGCTTTCTTGCCGTCATACATGATGCAATTGACAAACTTGGATACCAACTTGTCTTGGTAACGAGGGTCCGGCTGAAGCTGAGCTTCGCTGTGCGTAATACGTCCGCCCATTGGGGGATCTCCTGTGGCTCGGCATCCCGAAGTGGGACGTCAGTTCACCAAGGTCCGGGCAACGCGCCCGCAGGTGGCTCCTTGATTACTTGCCGAAATTGTCCGAAACAAACTCAAACCAAACTTCCCGGCCGGAATCGCTTCCGCCGGGCGAATGTCTTACTTCTTCTTGGCCGCGGCCTTCTTCTTCACGCCGTAGAGCGAGCGGCCCTTCTTGCGGCCATCGACGCCGAGGCAGTCCAGGATGCCGCGCACCACGTGGTAGCGCACGCCGGGCAGATCGCGGACGCGGCCGCCGCGCACCAGGACGATCGAATGCTCCTGCAGGTTGTGTCCTTCGCCGCCGATGTAGGCGGTAATTTCCTTGCCGTTGCTCAGGCGGACGCGGGCCACCTTGCGGAGAGCCGAGTTGGGCTTCTTCGGGGTGACGGTCTTCACCTGGAGGCAGACGCCGCGTCGCTGCGGGCAGCGGGCAAGATCCTTCACCTTGCTCTTGGCGGGAGGATTGCGTCGGGGATTCTTGATGAGTTGATTGATCGTTGGCATGGAGGAGTCGCTTGTGGGTCGATGGACCGGGTCGGGGAGTGTAACGGAAATTCAACCGTTTCGCAGGGTGAAAATGGCCGCGACCGCCATTTCATCGCATTTTGTGTTCTCGGGGTGCTCGGCATGGCCCCGTATCCATTGCGGCGAAACCTGGTGGATCGACCGCAATTGATCCAGCCGCTGCCAGAGATCGACATTCTTGACCGGCTTTTTCGCGGCGGTTTTCCACCCCCGGACTTTCCATCCCGCCAGCCATTCATTCAAGCCCTTGATGACATACTCGCTGTCCGAAACCAGCCGCACCCGGGAGGGCTTGGAAATGGCCTCGAATCCACGGATCACGGCGGTCAATTCCATGCGATTATTGGTGGTGTCGGGCTCCGCCCCCGAGCCGAGGACTTCCTCCGAAGCTCCCGTTTCCCGCAAAATAAAGCCCCAGCCGCCGGGGCCGGGATTGCCGGAGCACGCCCCATCCGTGAAGAGTTCGAAACTTTGCACGCTTTCAATGTACGCTCAATCCAGGCCCGATCCCCACCGGGTCAGGTTGCGGCATGCTTGACAAAAGGCCGCTTTCGATTACCTTTGCCAATCCCCCGCATTCGGGAAAAACGCCATGACTCCAGCATTCAGACAATCCCCAGGCCGAACCCGTCGTCGACGCTCGCATCAAGCGATCAAGGCGACGCACACCGTTTTGTGCCCGAATTGCGGCGCCGCGAAGCGCCCCCACACCGCATGCTCAGGCTGCGGCTACGTGCGGCCGGGTCTGCAGTTGAAGACCGGCCAGATAGGTCAATAATTCATGCGACTCGGCGTGGATGTCATGGGTGGCGACAATGCGCCCGACGAGATCCTGAAGGGCTGCATCGCCGCCCTGCCGAAACTTGCCGCGAACGACGAACTGGTCCTCTACGGCGACCGCCGCGTCATCGATGAAACATTCAAGGAACGGGGCATCCGCGATCCCCGCGTCACGGTGGTGGCCACAACCGAGGTCATCGGCATGGACGAGTCTCCCGTGGAGGCCATCCGCTCCAAGCGCGACGCCAGCATGGTGGTGATGACCAAGGACGCCAGCCCGAAGACCGCCAACCGCCTCGACGCGATCATGAGCGCCGGCAACACCGGCGCGATGGTCAGCGCGTCGCAGATGCACATGCGGCGCATCCCCAACGTGGTTCGCCCCGGCATCGCCGTCACCGTCCCCACCTTCGCGGGCCCGGTCGTGCTGATCGACGTCGGCGCCAACATCGAGCCCAAGCCGGTGCACCTGGCCCAGTATGGCGTGATGGGCGCGATCTACGCCCGTATCTCCAGCGGCATCGCCAACCCGCGCGTCGCCATCATGAATGTCGGCGGCGAGGAGGCCAAGGGCACCGATGACATGCGGCTTGCCCGCGACATGCTCCGCGGCGCCCACGACCTGAACTTCACAGGATTCGTCGAGGGGCGCGGCGTTTTCAACGGAGAAGCCGACGTGGTCATCACCGACGGCGTGGTGGGCAACGTCATGATCAAGCTCGCCGAGGGGTTGGCCAGCGGCATCTTCAAGGCGCTCGCCCGCGAGGTGCTCTCGGTCGATCCGGAGCTCGCGGCCCGTCTCGAGCCGGTGGTCAAGAGCCTCTACGCCAAGCACGACTACCACGAATTCGGCGGCGCACCGCTGCTGGGGGTGAACGGCATCGCGCTGATCAGCCATGGCTCCAGCGTGGCCCGCACCGTCATGAACGCGATCACGCGCATGAAGACCTTCGCCGCCTCCAAGATCAACACGATCATGAGCGAGGAACTCGGACGCCTTCGGGTTTCCGAAGAGGTCTCTGCGTGATCCAGCCCTCCGGCGCCTGCGGCGTCCGGATGGTGGGCACCGGATCCGCCGTTCCCGACACCATCCTCACCAACGACGACCTCGCCCGGATCATGGACACCACCGACGAGTGGATCACCCAGCGCACGGGTATCCGCTGCCGCCGGGTGAGCGACCAATCCAAGGAGGGCACCTTCACCCTGGCCCGCGATGCCCTGCGCCGCGCCCTCGAGGCTTCCTCGATGAAGGCCTCGGACCTGGACCTGGTGATCATCGGCACCTGCACCGCGGAGATGCGCTGCCCCAGCCTTTCCTGCCGCGTCGCCGGTGAGCTCGGGGCGATCAACGCCGGCGCCTTCGACGTGGTGGCGGCGTGCAGCGGCTTCGTCTACGCGCTCAACATCGCCGAGACCATGGTGCGCTCCGGCCGCTACCGCAATGTCGGCGTGGTCGGCGCCGACGCCATGTCGACCATGGTCGACTACCAGGACCGATCGGTCAGCATCCTCTTCGGCGACGCCGCCGGCGCCGCGATCCTGACCCCCGACCGCGACCTGAAGCGCGGCTGCATCTACCAGACCCTCGGCTCCGACGGCCGCGACTGGAGCGCGCTTTACATCCCCACCCGCGCCCAGGAGATTCCGGAGAACGACCGCGACAACCCGATCCGCCTGGGATTCCTGCGCATGGATGGCCGCGAGGTCTTCAAGTTCGCGGTGACCAAGTTCCGCGAGGTCATCGCCGACGCCCTGGAGAAGACCGGCCTGACCGCCGACGACATCAGCCAGGTGGTCTGCCACCAGAGCAACGCCCGCATCATCGAGAACGCCATCGAGAAGCTGAAGCTGCCGCGCGAAAAGGTCCTGATCAACATCGACCAGTTCGGCAACTCCAGCTCCGGCAGCGTCGGCCTCTGCCTGGACCAGGTCTGGCGCGCCGGCAAGGTGCCCGCGGGCAAGCCCATGCTGCTGGTGGCCTTCGGCGGCGGAGTCACCTGGGCCAGCTGCGTCTGGAATGTCTGAACCCTTTTTTGGAGAAGACCAATGAGCATGAACGCGATCTTTCTCGCACCGGGCCAAGGCGCCCAGGCGGTCGGCATGGGGCGCTCGTGGCATGACGCCAGTCCCGCGGCGCGGGCCATCTTTGAGGAGGCCGACCGGATCGCGCGCTTCGATGGCGGCGAGTCGCTTTCCAAATTGTGCTTCGACGGTCCCGCCGAGCGGCTCAACCAGACCGACGTCAGCCAGCCGGCCTTGCTGGTCTGCGGCATCGCATGCCACGCGGCGCTGGTCGAGCAGAATGGCGCGATTCAAATCGCCGGAACCCTCGGCCTCTCGCTGGGCGAATACACCGCGCTGGCCCTGGCCGGCGCCTTCTCCTGGCAGGACGCCCTCAAGTTGGTGATGATCCGTGGCCGCCTCATGCAGCAGGCCGCCGTCGCCAGCCGCGGCTCGATGGTGGCGCTCATCGGTGCCGATGAGGCGAAGGCCAACGCGGTTTGCGCTGCGGCCGCGCAAGGCCAGGTGCTCGTGCCTGCGAACTTCAACGCCCCCGGCCAGATCGTGCTCAGCGGACATGCGGAGGCCTGCGATCGGGCCGTGACCGAAGCCGGCACGCTGGGACTTCGCGCCAGCAAGCTCACCGTCGCGGGCGCCTTCCACAGCCCGCTGATGGCGCCGGCCGCCCAGGGCATGGCCAAGGCTCTCGCGGAGATTTCCATCGCCCCGCTGCGCTGCCCCGTCTGGAGCAACGTCACCGGCAAGCCCCACCAGCCCAAGGACGCGGAAAGTGTGCGAAAACTGCTGGTGGACCAGCTGGTCCAGCCGGTTCGCTGGGATGCCTGCTGCGCCGATATGATCGCGTGGCGGAAAACCGCCGGCCTGGGCGAGACCTGCAAGGTCCATGAACTCGCCCCGGGCAGCGTGCTTCGAGGATTGATGAGACGCATCGACAAGGCCACCGAGGTCACCACCCATGATTCCATCCCAGAGACTCAGAATGCGAAGAACTGACCGAGCCCTCATCGGCCGCGCCGCGCTGGCCGCGTCGCTGCTGCTGCTCTCTGCCTGCAGCAAGCCCGCGCCCAAGCAGGAGGAGACCCAGGAAGCCAAGCCCGTCGAGGTGGCGGCGGCTCCCAGTGAAACGCTCAACGAGATCGTCAAGCGGCTCGGTGTGGACAAGCGCATTCGCGTGGACGACGGAGAGAAGTCGCCGGAGAACGTCAAGCAGGCCGAGGCCGTGCTGGTCTTCTTCGACGCCATGGTGCAGGGCAACGCCGACAAGATCGCGCCGCTCATGAGCAAGCCGGACCAGTCGGTCCTGGCGGAGATGAAGAAGTCCGGGCAGTGGAAGTCGGCGACGGAAAAAATTTCGCGCGTGAATGTGGGCTGGGCCCCGGGGGCCGAGGCGGGAACGCTCGCGGTGCTCGGGTTCTTCACCGTCGGCGATGACTTCGCCGCGCAGCTCTGGTCGCTTTCGGCTTTCGAAGAAGGGAAGCCGCTGATCATGACCGCGCTGCCTTCGCCGCCGAAGATTGCGGAGCGGCTGCAGGGCAACAAGACTGACGCCCGCATCAAGCAGTGGCTGGCCCTGAACAAGGAGGAGCTTGCCTCCGCCAAGGCGGCCGACGAAATCATCGAGATTCCGCAGCAGGACCGCTCGGTCAAGGGCGAATCCGACTCGGGCAGCGGCTCGGGCGAAGGCGGACCAAGCGCCCCCGCCGGTCCGGGCCGGCGCAAACCGGATGGACCGCCGGTCGCTCCGCCCAGGGGCCCGCCGCTCAAGCCCGGTTGATCTGCGCGGCGATTGGCGCTGTTCGATCGCGGCCAACACCATTGATGGCGGCGCGCCACCGTGGATGCGCGGTTTTTTTTCCCAGTTACACTTGATTTTGTCCGGGGCGCCTTCGTGGGCGCGCCTTCAACAGGAGATCGCACCATCGACAAGCGTGTAGCCATCGTGACCGGCGCCAGCCGCGGAATCGGAAGGGCGATCGCCGAGCGACTCGCCAAGGATGGGCGGCACGTCGTGGGCGTGGCCCGCGCCGAGGCGAACATGTCCGAAACGATCAAGGCGGTGCAGTCCGCGGGCGGATCCATTGAGGGCGTCGGCTGCGATGTCGCCGACGGCGCGGCGCTGGCCGCGATGGTCGAGGCCGTGGCCGAGCGCCACGGGCGGCTGGACATTCTGGTCAACAACGCCGGCATCACCAAGGACGGCCTGCTGCTGCGCATGAGCGACCAGGACTTCGACGAGGTGATCCAGGTCAACCTGCGCAGCGCCTTCGTGACCTGCCGCTCCGCGGCGCGGCCGATGATGAAGGGCCGCTGGGGGCGGATCATCAACGTGGGCAGCGTCAGCGGATTGATGGGAAACGCCGGGCAAGTCAACTATTCCGCCGCCAAGGCCGCGCTGACCGGGCTGACCAAGTCCATCGCCCGCGAGCTGGGCAGCAAGGGGCTGACCGCCAATGTGATCGCCCCGGGATTCATCGAGACCGACATGACCGCGGGCCTGCCGCCCCAGGTCAAGGAGATGGCCCTGCCCGGCATTCCGCTGCGCCGCTTCGGCCTGCCCGCGGATATCGCGGCGGCGGCGGCCTTTCTCGCCAGCGACGAGGCCGGCTACATCACAGGACAGGTTCTCGCCATCGATGGCGGCATGTCCATGTGATGGATACCATCCGCCCGTGCAGTCACCATTGATTTCCGCTAGCATATTGTCCTTAAGTCCTGCAACTTTTTGATTAGGAGAAGCCCCTTGACTGAGCAAGAGATCGAAACCAAAGTGATTGGCATCGTCGCGGAGCAAATGGGTGTTGACAAGGATCAGATCACCCGCGACACCAGTTTTACCAATGACCTCAACGCGGACAGCCTTGACACGGTCGAGCTTGTGATGGAACTCGAGGAGGAATTCGACACCCAGATTCCCGACGAGCAGGCGGAGAAGATCCACACCGTCGGCCAGGCCATCGATTTCATCAACAAGAACTTCGTCAACAACGTGAACAAGAACAAGGACAAGTGACGCACGAACCGGCTTCGGTCTCGTCCGCCTGAAACCTTCCCATGCGAACCATCACGCTTCGCCGCGTCGTGGTAACCGGCCTCGGCGCTGTGACCGACGTCGGTCTGGATGTCCCCACCTTCTGGGCCTCGCTGCTGGCGGGGAAATCCGGCATCGGCCCGATCACCAATTTCGAGCAGAATGAGGAGTGGTCGACCCGGTTCGCCGGCGAGATCCGCGGCTTCGAGCCTGAAAAGCACGCCGGACTGGACGTCCGCGAAGCCAAGCGGATGGACAACTTCTCGATCTACGGACTGGGCGCGGCCATCCAGGCGGCGACCGATTCCGGCATCGACTTCAAGAGCGGCGATCCCTCACGCCGCGGCGTGGCCATCGGCAGCGGCGTGGGCGGCATCAACACCATCGAGTCGGGCTACTTCAAGCTGCTCGAGGGCGGGCCGCGCAAGGTCAGCCCCTTCGTGGTGCCGCGGCTCATGGTCAACGCCTGCGCCGGGCAGGTCAGCATCCGCTACAACCTCTGCGGCTTCAACATCGCCACCGCCACCGCCTGCGCCTCGGGAAGCCACGCGATCGGCGCGGCCTACCAGGCGATCCAGCGCAGCGATGCGGACGTGATTTTCGCCGGCGGTGCGGAGAGCGGCATCGGGCCCGTGTGCGTCGCGGCCTTCAGCGCCATGAAGGCGCTGAGCACCCGCAACGACGATCCCACCAAGGCGAGCCGCCCCTTCGACAGGGACCGCGACGGATTCGTGCTCGCCGATGGCGCCGCCATTCTCATGCTTGAGGAGCTGGAGCACGCCAAGAAGCGCGGCGCCAAGATCTACGCCGAGGTCATCGGCTATGGATCCAGCGGCGACGCCTTCCACATCGCCGCCCCCGACGAGCAGGGCGCCGGCGCCATGCGCTCAATGACCTGGGCGCTGCGCGACGGGCAGATCAACGCCGAGCAGATCGGCTACATCAACGCCCACGGGACCAGCACGCCGCTGGGGGACCGCGCCGAGGTCAACGCGGTCAAGCAACTCTTCGGCCCGCACGCCTACAAGCTGGCCATGAGCAGCACCAAGGGCGTCACCGGCCACGCGCTGGGCGCCGCCGGCGGCATCGAGAGCCTGGCCACGGTGATGGCGATCCACGAAGGCGTGATGCCCCCGACGATCAACCTGGACCATCCCGACGAGGGCATGGACCTGAACTTCGTGGCTCACACGCCGCAGCCGCGCAAACTGGACTACGCCATCAACAACTCCTTCGGATTCGGCGGGCACAACACCAGCCTGATCTTCGGCCGCTTCAACGGCTGACCGCGACCGCTTCCAAACCTCTATGCCCCGCAACATTCCAGTCGGCAACGGCGACATGCTGGTGGCCTTCGACGACCTCTACCGCATCCGCGACCTCTACTGGCCGCACGTGGGACAGCCCAACCACACCTGCGGGCACCTGCAGCGCTTCGGCGTCTGGGCCGATGGACAGTTCGCCTGGCTGGACAGCCCGGGCTGGACGCGCGACTTCGCCTACAAGCACCACACCCTGCTGACCGAGGTGCGCCTGCGCAACGAGCGCCTGGGTCTTGAGCTGGTCTGCAACGACGCGGTCGACTACTGGAGCCCGGTCTATTTTCGCAAGGTCGTCGTGACCGACCTGTGGAACCGTCCGCGCGACGTGCGCGTCTTCTTCCACGCCGACCTGAGCGTGAGCGAGAGCCCGGTGGGCGACACGGTGGCGTTCGATCCGCAGACCGGCGGGCTGATCCACTACAAGAATGACTTCTACTTTCTCTTCAACGGCAGCCACCCCGCGGGAGTCGGCGTCTCGACCTACGCGACCGGCGCCAAGCGCATCGGCGACGCCGAGGGCACCTGGCGCGACGCCGAGGATGGCATGCTCAGCCGCAACAGCATCGCGCAGGGAAGCGTGGACAGCGCGGTGGGATTCCAACTCACCCTCGCCCCCGGCGGCAGCGAGACCTGCGTCTACTGGATCGCCGCCGGCCACAGCTACGAGGATGTGAGCCAGCTCAACCAGAAAGTCTGCACCAAGAGTCCGCAGCGCATGCTCGACCGCACCGAGGCCTACTGGCGGCTCTGGTCGCGGCAGGAACTTCCCTTCGACGACCAGTTCCCCGAGCACCTGCGGCAGCTGCAGACCCGCAGCCTGCTGATCGCGCGCACCCAGATCGACAATGGCGGAGCGATCATCGCCGCCAACGACTACGACATCACCCACTTCGCCGGCGACACCTACTCCTACATGTGGCCGCGCGACGGCGCCCTGGTGGCGCAGGCGCTGGTGCTCTCGGGGCAGAGCGAGCTGAGCCGCAGCTTCTTCCGCTTCTGCGAGCGGGTGCGCCATCCCGACGGCTACTTCCACCACAAGTACAACCCCAACGGAACGGTCGCCTCGAGCTGGCATCCCTGGCTGACCGAGAAGCCCGCGCTGCTGCCCATCCAGCAGGATGAAACGGCGCTGATTCCCTGGGCGCTGCGCCAGCACTTCGTGCAGTTCCGCGACGTTGAGTTCATCAAGTCGCTCTACAACCCGCTGGTGGTCGACACCGCGAACTGGATGATCGCCTACCGCGACCACCATGGCCTGCCGCTTCCAAGCTGGGACTTGTGGGAGGAGCGGCGCGGCGTGCACCTGTTCACGGTCTGCGCCACCATCGGCGGCCTGCTGGCCGCCAGCCAGTTCGCCGAGGACATGGGCGCCTTCGACCGCGCCACCGACTTCAGCGAGGCCGCCGACCGCATGCGCCTGGCGATGATGAAGCACATGTGGGATCCCGAGCGACGGCTTTTCGCCCGCACCGCCATCCCCTGCGAAGATGGCTCCTACCGGCTCGACTTCACGCTCGACGCGTCGGCCTTCGCGCTCTTCGCCTTCGGCGTGCTGCCCGCCGGCGACCCGCGCGTCGCCGACCACATGCGTGCCATCCGCGACCGGCTCTGGGTGCGCACCGAGATCGGCGGCATCGCCCGCTATGAGCGCGACTCCTACCAGCGCGTGGAGCACGCCGACCTGGACCAGGTCCCGGGAAATCCCTGGGTGATCTGCACGCTCTGGTTCGCCCAGTGGCTGATCGCCAAGGCCCAGACGCCGGCGGAACTGGAGGAAGCGCTTCCCTACCTGGAATGGACCAACTGGCGGGCCTCCTCCAGCGGAGTGCTGGCGGAGCAGTACCACCCCTACACCGGCGCCCAAATATCAGTGAGCCCGTTGACGTGGAGCCACGCCACGCTGATCACCACCTCGATGCAGTACCGGATCCGCCGCGCCGAGCTCTCCGGACCGACCGTGCATGCGACCGACCGCAGCGACAGTGCGGCGCGTTAAGGCGAAGTCCGGCGACTCGCGCCGTTGACGAACCAACGCGCAAGGACGGCTCAGAGGATGTCGGCGGCGAGGCTGGCCAGTTCGCTGCGCTCGGTGCGGCTCAGCGTCACATGCCCGGCGATGCGCTGTCCCTTCATGCGCTCAATCATGTGCGAAAGGCCGTTGCTGGCCGCGTCGAGGTAGGGATTGTCGATCTGCCCGATGTCGCCCGAGAGCACGATCTTGGTGCCCTCGCCGACGCGGCTGACGATGGTCTTCACCTCGTGCGGCGAGAGGTTTTGCGCCTCGTCCACGATGATGAATTGGTGGGGAATGCTGCGGCCGCGGATGTAGGTCAGCGGCTCCATGACCAGCTTGCCGCTGGCCACGAGCTGGTCCATGCGCTGCTCGGTGCTGCGGCTGTCGGCGTCGGTGCCGCTGCCGCCGCGGGTGGAAAGCAAATAGGAAACGTTGTCGAAGACCGGCTGCATCCAGAGGGCGAGCTTCTCATCCTTGTCGCCGGGCAGGAAGCCAATGTCGCGGCCCAGCGGCATGATCGGCCGCGCCACCAGCAGCTTGTCGAAGCGCTCCTCGCGCAGCACCTTGTGCATGCCCGCCGCGATGGCCAGCAGCGTCTTGCCCGTGCCCGCGGCGCCGATGAGCGAGACCAGGCGCACTTCGTCGTCCAGCAGCAGATCCATCGCCATGGTCTGCTGCACATTGCGTGCGAGAATGCCGTAGATCGGCTTGCGCGGACCCGTGACCGGGATCAGATGGCCCGTGTCGGAAAGCACGCGCCCGAGTCCGGTGTGGCTCTCGTCGGCGTCGTCCTGCAGGATGACGAACTGGTTGGCGACCAGATCGTGGGCCTTCAACTCGGCCCCCTCGATCGTGCGGAAGATCAATCCCTCAAGTTGCTCCAGGCTGAGCTGCCGCTCCTGGTAGAGCTCGTCAATGGTGGCGCCCGGGCATGAGAGCGAGGCGTAGCCGCCGTAGAGCCAGTCGGCGTCCACGCGGTCGGCCTCGAAGTCCTCGCAGGGAATGTTTAGCGCGTCGCACTTCACCCGCGCGTTGATGTCCTTGGAAATGAAGATGGTGCGCAGGCCCATGCTGTGCAGGCGGTGGGCCACGCCCAGGATTTTGTTGTCGGCCACATCCAAGTCCAGGGCGAAGGGCGTCTTCAGGTCGCAGCGCTCGATGCGGATCGAGCCCCCCTGCTCGTTCCAGACCACTCCCTCAAAGAGCCGCCCGATGGAGCGCATCTTGTCGAGGCGGCGGATGACGGTGCGGGCGTTGCGCCCGGTTTCATCGTTGTTCTTCTTGAGGTGATCGAGCTCCTCGATCACCTGCAGAGGAATCACCACCTCGTGCTCCTCGAACTTGAAGATGGCGTTGGGGTTGTGCAGCAACACGTTCGTGTCGAGCACGAAATGCTTGCGCAGATCGGCGGCGCCGGATTGGGAGGCTTCGCTCTTGGGTGCGGCCCCAATGGACGACCCGCTGGGCATTCCTGCGGCGGGTTTGGTTTTCTCGGCTCGGGTTTCAGACGGCGTCCGCGATGCGGAGGACGAAGGATTCTTCAAGAGGCAAATTCCCTTCGAAACGGTGCGAGGTGTGCGAGTTGTCGTCTAGAGTATCGGCCACTCGGGTGCTGCAACTTGGATTCGGAAGTCCCTGGAGTCAAGTTCGCACAATCTTTATCCTTTCAAAAGATCGGCGTGCGCGGCGGGCGCCGGACGCCGGCCTTTGATTCGGTAGGATTTCCGCCGCTTCCCCGGCGGTCGGGATAGACTCGGAATCCAGGAGAAAATCATGTCGATCTTGCAATCTTCCAACCCCGTGCTCGCCGAAGGCCGCCTGGCCGAGGCCCTGCGCTGCGCGCCGCGCTCGGAGGGAACCGTGACCGTCGGGGGCGTCGTCAACAAGACCACACTCTGCCTGGCCGTTGCCGTGGTGTTCGGGGCGCTGGGCAATGCCTTCGCCCAGGCCAATCCAAGCCAGTTGGGCATTGTGAATGTCGCTGCGTTCGCGGTTTCGCTGGGCGTTGGCTTCGCCCTCTTCGGCCGGCCCAGCTGGGCGGTCTTTCTCGCCCCGATCTACGCCGCGGTCCAGGGTTTTTTCCTGGGCGCGGTCGGCCTGGTGCTGGACAACCTGCTCAAGGCGCGGGGCATCTCGCTCACCGGCGGCATCGCCCTGCAGGCCTTCGTGATGACGGTGGGCGTGGCCGTCACGTGCCTGATCCTCTACCGAAGCGGCGCCGTGCGGATCACCCAGCGCGGGGCGTTCATCCTCTGGGCGTGCGTGCTCGGCATCGGCGTGACCTATCTCATCTCCTTCGTGCTCTACCTCTTCGGAGTGCAGACCCCCTTCATCGCGCTGCCGAGTCAGACGGGCGGATCCTCGGGGGCGTACATCGGCCTGGGGATCAACGCGCTGATCCTGGTGGTGGCGGCCTTCACCCTTGTCGCCGACATCCAGATGGTGGACCAGGCTGCGAAGGAGGGCGCGCCGGCCAGCAGCGAGTGGTACCTGGCCTACGGGCTCACCGTCAGCCTGGTGTGGATCTACTTCGAGTCGATGAAAATCATTTTCCGCCTCGCCATGATCTTCGGCGGCAAGCGAGATTGAGGACGCGACCTCATGCCCAAGCGCTCCGGGTCGATGATCGGTGAATTGGCACTGGCGATGGAGGCGGTCGCGCCGCGCCGACTCGCCGCGTCGTGGGACAACACCGGTTTCCTGCTCGGCGATCCCTCCCTGCCGCTGCGCCGCGCCCTGCTGACGATCGACCTGACGTCGAAAGTGCTCGACGAGGCCATCGCCTCCCGCTGCGAGGCGATCGTCGCCTACCACCCGCCCATCTTCGAACCGCTCAAGCAGGTGACGGCGATGAATCCCCGGGAAAATCTGCTGCTGCGCTGCGCCGTGCACCAAATCGCGCTGCTTTCACCGCACACGGCCCTGGACGCAGTTCGTGGCGGCATGGCCGATTGGCTGGCGGACCTGATTGGAGCGGGCGAGCGCGCGGCGCTGGAACCGGCCGGGCGGGCAGCGCAGGTCCTGGTGAGCACGCATGTGCCCGTCGCTTCGGTGGACGCGGTGCGCGAGGCCATGGCGCAGGCCGGAGCGGGACACATCGGCGATTATTCGCAATGTTCCTTCACGGTCGATGGCCGGGGAACTTTCCTGGGCGGCTTTGCGAGCCATCCCGCCGTCGGCCGCCGCGGCTCGCTCGAGGAAGTCGCGGAGGCGCATCTCACGATGATCGCCAGTGCCTCCATCCAGGGCGAAGTCATCCAGGCCATCGAACGATCGCATCCCTACGAGACACCGGCGATCCATGTCGTGCCTCTGGCGACGGAGTTGGATCATGCGCAGGGCCAGGGCCGCACTCTGACATTGAACAAACCAAACACGGCAGGCGCCATCGCGCGGCGGCTTCGGACTTCGCTGAAACTTCCGGCCGGGACAGTTCAAATATGTGACGCGAAGAAATCGCGGCGCCATGAGCGCGTCGCCATTGTGCCCGGCTCCGGAGCGAGCATGTTGCCGCAGGCACTGGCCGCGCAGTGCACCCTGATGGTCACCGGCGAGGCGAAGCACCACGACGTTCTCTTGGCGCAGGACAATGGCTGCGACCTGGTGCTGGCTGGACACACCAACACCGAGCGCGGATTCCTTCCCCACTTCGCCAAGCTGCTTCAACTGCATGTGCCCGCGGTGCGTCTGCTCGTGAGCCGGCAGGACCGCCATCCGCTGGCGAACATCTAGAACGACATCAATTTCGATGGAGTCCGATTGGGGCCGCGACGAGCCTCACTCCTTTTCCTCCTGCAGCGTCTCCCGCGCCAGCAGCGCCGCCCCGAGCATGCCCGCGTCGTCGCCGAGCTCGCTGGGAACGATTTCGCAGCGCTGCAGCGACTGCGGGAAAACCGTGCGCTCGAAGCTCTCGTGGACGCTGTAGAGATAGGGTTTGCCCAGTGCCTCGGAGACTCCGCCGCCGAGCACGACCGTCCTCAGGCTCAACACCGTGATGAAATTCGCGATCGCCAGCCCCAGCAGCTCGGCCGAGGCGTCGACCACCTTGCGCACCAGCGGATCGCCCTTGGAATAGCACTCCGCGAGTACGCCGCTGCCGATCGCCGATGGATCGGGCTTGCCCTCCTCGTCCTTCTCCTTGTTGAGGAACTCGCGCAGCATGCTGTCGGGATAGTGGCCCAGCAGCATCATCATGCTGCGCACCATGGCCGTGCGGCTGCAATGGTCCTCGAGCGAGCGATGGCCCGGGCCCGCTCCCGGGAAGAGCACGACGTGGCCGACTTCTCCAGCAGTGTGGAAGGGGCCGCGCCACAATTTTCCGTTGAGGATGAGCCCGCCGCCGATGCCCGTGCCGATCCACATGGCGAGCAGGTCGCCGCGATTCTTGCCCGCCCCCAGGCGGCTCTCGCCCAGCGCCGCCACGTTGACGTCGTTGTCGACCACCACCGGCATCTCCAGGCGCTTGGAGAGGATGTCGCGAAGCGGAACCTTCTTCCAGCCCAGGTTGCCCGCGTGGATCACGCTGCCCTTGTCCCAGTCGACGGCGCTGGGGGCGCCGACGCCCGCCGCCTCGATCTCCTTCAACGGAAGCTTGGCGTCTTCGCAGGCACGCTCGATCCCCTCGACCAGCCGCGTGACGACCCGCTCCCGTCCCTCGACGGCCTTGGTCTTGCGCCGGCAACGGCCGAGCACGCGCCCCTTTTCGTCGATCACCCCGATGCTGATGTTGGTGCCGCCCAGATCCACGCCGACGATCGGCCCGGTGAACCGCTGTTTGCGCTCTGCCATGCGCGCAATCTAACCGACCCGGTCCCTCTCCTCGTTACACTCGAAATCGTGACCGTTCCGCATGAGCTTTCGATCCAGGAGACCGCCCACGTCGCCAAGCTGGCGCGGCTGGAAGTCGCGCCGGACAGGCTCGAGCAGTACCGCGGAGAGCTGGCCAGCGTGCTGGGCCACGTCGCCAAGCTCAAGGCCGTGGATGTGGAAGGCGTCGAGCCCCTGACCAGCCCGGTCGACTCCGTCAATCGGCTCGCCGCCGATGAACCGGGCCCAGTGCTCTCGCTGGAGGAGTTGCTCATGAACGCGCCCGCAGTCGAGGGGCGCTTTCTCGCCGTGCCGAAGGTCTTGGCGGAGGAGAGCTCGTGAGCGGCGAATTCACCGACGCGGTTTCGATTCGCGACGCAGTTCGTTCGGGGAAAACCTCCGCCGAGCAGGTCGCAAAGGATTTTCTGCGCCGTGCCGCAACTTCGAACAAAGCCCTCAACGCCTTCCATGAAGTTTTTGAAAGCGAAGCGATCGAAGCCGCACGAGCCATCGACGCAAAGGTGAAGTCCGGCAATGATCCCGGCCCGCTCGCCGGCGTTCCCGTGGCGGTGAAGGACAACCTGGCGACGAAGGTTGGGAAAACCACCTGCTCAAGCCGCATGCTCGAGAACTACCGCTCCCCCTTCACGGCCACCTGCGTGGAGCGGCTCCAGGCCGCCGGCGCCATCGTGATGGGAAAGACCAACATGGATGAGTTCGCCATGGGCTCCAGCACCGAGCATTGCGCCTGGGGCGCCGTGAAGAATCCCTGGGACACGTTGCGCGTTCCCGGCGGCTCCAGCGGCGGCAGCGCCGTGGCCGCGGCCGCGGGATTGTGCGGATTTTCGCTGGGCAGCGACACCGGCGGCAGCATCCGCCAGCCCGCATCGCTCTGCGGATGCGTCGGATTCAAGCCAACGTATGGGCGCATCAGCCGCTACGGACTTGTCGCCTTCGGCAGCAGTCTGGATCAGGTCGGTCCGCTGACCCGCAGCGTGCGCGACGCCGCGCTGGCCTACCAGGTCATGTCGGGACTCGATCACCGCGACAGCACCAGCGCCGATTTCGCCGTCGAGGATCCGATGAAGGAACTCGAGGTTCCGCTCGCCGGTCTTCGAGTCGGCGTGCCCAAGCAATATTTGAGCGACGCGAACGATCCCGCGGTCAACGACTGTGTGAATGACGCGCTGCAGCGGCTCAAGGGCCAGGGCGTGACGCTGGTGGAGGTCGACCTGCCGCTGACTGACATCGGCATCAGCACCTACTACGTGATCGCCCCCGCCGAGGCGAGCGGAAACCTGGCCCGCTTCGACGGCATCCGCTACGGTCATCGCGCTGCGCTCAAGCCCGGCGAAAGCCTGGACACGCTCTACGCGCGGAGCCGTGCCGAGGGGTTCGGCCCCGAGGTGCAGCGTCGCATCATGCTGGGCACCTATGTGCTCAGCTCGGGCTACTACGACGCCTACTACGGACGGGCGCTGCGCATCCGCCGCCTGATCAAGGGCGAATTCGACCGCGCCTTCCAGAAGTGCGACGTCATCGCCGGTCCCGCGAGCCCCTCGCCCGCCTTTGCCTTCGGCGGCATGTCCGATCCGCTCAAGATGTACCTCTGCGACGTCTACACGGTGAACACGAATATCGCGGGATTGCCCGCCCTGTCGGTGCCGATTGGATTCGTGAAGGAGGGCGCGAAATCGCTTCCGGTCGGCTTCCACCTGCAGGCCCCCGCATTCGCGGAATCAAAATTACTGCGTGCGGCGCGGATGGTGGAGAAGCTCTACCCGGATCTGCCGCGGCAGGCGCCCGATTTTTCCTGAGTCACTCCTGCACCATCGAGGCGGTCTGCGGCATCGGGGCCGGGCGCGGCACCGCGCCCAGCGTGTGAAGGTGGGAATAAAAAGATTCCACCAGCAGATCCGCATCCTGCGGGCGCTCGTCGAACAATCCCAGGGTCGCGGTGGCGCTGGTCACTCCATGCATCGGATCGCCCTTCACCAGCAGCTCGCCGGCGTCGTTGTTCAAGGCGACAATGGTGAAACGCACTCCATCGGGCTCCACAACCCAGTTCACCACGGCCATCTCGACAAACTTGGAGCCAAGAATTGCGGCGAGTGGAACCTCCGACCAGCGGCCCTTGGGGCTTGTCTCGAAAGGGCGCGCTTCCGAGATGTCCTGCGGACGGCGCGTCGAGGCCATCGCGTCGATCACCCGCTGCGACTCACGTGACGAAAGTTCGCGGTCAACGGTCGGGAGATCTCCCGGAAAAACGTCGTTGGAAGTGACGATCGGTTGCGTCTTGGTCTCCGCGCAGGCGCCGCAGAGGAGCGTCACTAGCAGCGCGCCGCGGCCCAGGATCGTTCGAAGTGCATCCACGCCGGACACTTTAGCGATTCCCGGGGCGGGGCTTCGCTTCGAGCGGCGGCCGGGCGATCTGCAAAACCGCGTTGCTGACCGCGTAATCCTCCAGTTTTGCGAGGGGGATCCAGCGCAGCTTCGCTCCCGGGCGGAACTCGACGTGGTGGACGCGGAATCGAATCCTCCGGTGGGAGGTGAGAAACTCGAACTCCCGGTCGAAACCCCTGATGCGCTTGATGTCGCGGCGCATTTGCAGCAGCCGCGCCGGGGAGGCGTTACCGGGGGCCTCGACCACCGGCGGCGAGAGCAGTCCGGCCCACAAGCCTGTGGCGGGGCGCGTCTCGACCCCCAGTTTCGAGCCGCGAATCTCCACGCAGGCATGGTGGACGACCGTCCGCCTGGGCTTGTCCGGGCTGGTCAGCGGCACAAACTCCTGCGAGTTCGCGCGGCGCGAGGCGCAGAGGCTCTTCAGCGGACACGCTCCGCAGCGCGGGGAACGCGGCGTGCAGATCGTCGCCCCCAACTCCATCAGCGCCTCGTTGAGCACCGCGGGGGACTTGGCGGCCCGCACCAATCGTTCAGCGGCGCTCCAGAGCCAGGTCTGGGCCGCGCTGCCTTTGACGGACTCCCGCCGATCGGCAAGCCGCGAGAGCACCCGCGCCACATTGCCATCGACGATCGGCGCCGCCTGCCCATAGGCGAGGCTGGCGACCGCTCCGGCGGTGTAGCGCCCGACGCCGGGAAGGGAGCGCAGATCCTCGAGCAAGCGCGGAACCCGCCCGCCGAACCGCAGCGTCATCTCCTTCGCAGCGGCCTGAAGATTTCGAGCCCGACGGTAGTAGCCCAGTCCCTGCCATTGGGAAAGCACCGCCTGCTCGGTGGATCGGGCGAGCCGTTTTGGGGTGGGAAACCGCCGGAGAAACGCCGGATACATCTGGGCCACCCGCCCCGCCTGCGTCTGCTGGAGCATCACCTCGCTGACCAGAACCCGCCACGGCGTTCGCCGCTTTCGCCACGGAAAATCGCGAAAAACCGCTGGAAACCAAGCCTCCAGCCGCGGGACGATCGCTCGCTCTTTCGGCACTTGTCGGGCAACCTTTCTCATGGGTTTGGCGAATACTCCCTTGCGAGTCTGCGACTCCCCATTTACCCTAACCGACCGCCGCGAGGCTTTTCGACCCGACCCACCGCAATGGCAAAAATTTTCTACACCATCGATGAAGCGTGCGCCAAACTCGGCAAGTCCAACGACCAGGTCATGGAGCTGATCAAGAACGGCAAGCTCCGCGAGTTCCGCGACCGCGGACAGCTCATGCTCAAAGTCGAGGACGTAAACAGCCTCTCCACCGACGCAGCCTCCGACAGCGGCCTGGACCTGAAGCTTGACTCCGGCACCGCCAATCTCGGCGGCGGCAGCGACAGCTTCGAGCTGGACCTTTCCGACTCCGCCTCGCCGGCCCTCGCAGCCGATCCCAAGGGTGACAGCCCCGTCGGTCTTTCGGCCCCCGCGGGCATCAAGGATGACAACGACGATCTGATGCTTGAGCTCGAGCCCGATGCGGCGCCGACCGCGAAGTCGCCGGCGGCGAAGACTCCGGCCGCTCCCGCCAAATCAAAGTCGGATTCCGACGACCTCCTTCTGGAGCTCGATCTGGACGCCTCCAACGCCAGCGCGGCGCCCGCCGCCTCGGCCTCCGCGTCCGCGGCGAAATCCGCAGCCGCCAAGTCTGCCGCCTTCGACGACGACTCGCTCACGCTCGAGCTCGATCTTTCCGACTCCGCCCCCGCAGCCCCGGCGGCTCCCGGCAAGACCAAGTCGGGCGGCAAATCGCAGGCCGATTCTGAGGCATTGTTCCTCGAGGACAGTCTCGCCAGCGGCATCGCCGCCAGCCCCGCCAAGAGCGCCACCGGCGGCCAGACCACCGATTTCGACCAGACCATCGAGGATGCACGCGACGGCAGCGCGCTCGGCCTGGACAGCCGGGTCGACAGCGCCATAGGAGCTTCCGGAAGCCTTGAGGCCGACAAGATCAATCTCGATCAACCGGGCTCCGGCAGCGGACTTTTGGATCTCACGCAGGAGAGCGAGGACAGTCAGATGGGCGCGGCGCTCATGGACGAGGCCTTCCAGGGAGACGACGAAGAGGCGCCCAAGAACGCCAGCGGCATTTTCGGCGGAGCTTCGGGCGAGAGCGGCATCAACGACGCGGCCATCGTCAACAGCGGCACCATTGCCGCCGCGGCTCCCGCCTTCGCGGGCGCGGCCGCAGTCGGCGTCGAGGTCTACAGCGGTTCATGGAGCGGACTGACCGTCGGCCTGCTCGTGCCGGCGATCGTCGGGCTCACCGCCACGGCTGCGATGCTGGTCGTCAAGGGGCTGGGCGGAACTCCCGAGCTTGCGGTGATGTTCGCCAGCGACTGGATGGTCTGGACGGGCGGCTACGCCGGCGCGATCGCGATCTGCGGCGGCATCGGCTTCTTCGTCGGCAAGGCTACTGAGTAAGCGGGCCGCAACGACATGCTGACAAAATATGGAATGAACCAGTGGCTTCCCGCTGCGGCGATCATTCTGCCCGTGGCTGGCGCCTGCGCCTGGCTCGCCTCCAATGGCGAGCCCGAGTGGTGGATCCCCGCCGGAATCCTGACGGTGCTGTTGGCGGGGTTCGCCGCCTTTTTCCGCGATCCGCCGCGAACGCCTGAGACCGAAGACCCCGCCCACTTCCTGAGCCCCGCCGATGGAACCATCAGCGCCGTCGTGCGCGTCGCCCACCACGAGGCGACCGGCGGACCGGCGCTGGTCATCCGGATTTTTCTGAGCGTGCTCGACGTGCACATCAATCGCGCCGCGCAGGATGGCGTGGTCGTGGGCCTGCGCCATCAGCCCGGACGCTATCTCGACGCCCGCGCCGCCGCGGGCGCACGCGTGAATGAAAATCTGCTGCTCACCCTCCGGCTCGACGATGGCCGCGTCTACGGAATCCGGCAGATCTCGGGGGCGATCGCCCGGCGCATCATCTGCGGCGCCAAGCCCGGCGATCGCCTTCATCGCGGTCAAAAATATGGAATGATCCAGTTCGGCTCGACCACCGAACTGATCCTGCCCCAGCCCGAGCGGGCGACCAGCCTGGTGCGCGAAGGCGCATGCGTCCGTGCGGGGCGCACTGCGATCGCCTCCCTGGCTCCGGCCGCTTCAGCCCCGTAGTTCATCCAAAAAGTTCGGGCTCTTCGTCGGAGGAATCCCCTGGCCACACCGGAAAGATTCGCCGGTGAATTCTCGCGTCGAAGGCGAGCTGGGTCGCCAGCGCAGAGCAGACGTCGCCCAGCCCTTGCTCGGCCTGCGCGGGACGGCTCCCCGCCGTGCCCATGATCAGGATGGCCGCAAAGCACTCGCCATTGGCCCGGCAGGGCGCCAGCATGGCCCAACGCCCGGCGAAGACCTGGTACTCGTCGCCGGCGACGAACTGCCGGATGTCGTCCACGGCACAAATCGTTTTTTCGCGCAGCACGCGGGGCAAATGCAGGGTCTCGATCTCGCTCAGAAGCCGGGCGGACAGGATGGCGTTGGCGCCGCCGTTGCCCGCGCAGGCGGCGAGGCCGGTGCGCAGATCGGGCCCGACGAGCCAGGAGACCACCATGGCGCCGGGAAGGCAGCGCTCGACGAAGTCGACCGCCACCCGCGACGCGGTCAGCGGCTCGAGCGACTTGGCCAGGACCTCGTTGAGCGCCTCGATTTCAGGCAGCTTGAGCTTGGGAAACTGGGTTCGAGGATTGTGCTCCTGCAGGATGCTCAGCAATTTCTCCAGGTCGCCGGTCGGCTGCTCGGCATCCTGCACCTTGGTCGCCAGGGACTTCAGCGTGTGGATGCGCTCGTTGCGCTCGCGGCTGAGCCGGGAGACGCGGACAGCGGTGCGCATGATGTGGATGAAGTCGGCCGGAGAGACATCGGAGACGACGCGCTGCAGATTGTCATAGGCCGCAAGCGTGGGCGGCACGTCCTGGGCGGATTCGCAGAGCACCACGATCTTGGTGTAGTGGGAGACGCGCTGCAGCAGGCGCAGCGCCTTGGAAATCTCGTCGATGGACTGGGAGAGGTCGATGACGACCGCGTCCACCACCTGCTCCACGCATCGGATGGCGGCGCGCTCCATGTCGGTGACCATCTCCACCTGGAATCCATAGTCGACCAGCGGCGCGACCAGCGGCGACCAGTTGCCGGGATCCCCCGCGACCAGAAGTCGGCCGTGAGGGTTGCTCTGCCAGGAATGGGAGGAATCGGCTTCCACTTCCGCGTGAAATCGACGCAACCCAGGAGCGACTCCATGCGCCCGGCAAAAAGAATGGGGTCCGGTTCCGTCTGTGCGGCCTGTTCAGGCTGTGCCGTGGCGCTCGCGCCAGAGGCGCACCGCCTCGGCCTCGCGCGGATAGACCGGCAGCGCGAGCTCGGGAGCAGTCGTCCGGCCGCGGGCCAGCAGGCGCCGCCCCGCGCGGAGCACCGCCTCTGCGGTGGGCTCGAGCGGCACGATGGAGATCTTCGAGCGCTCCGCGCGCTCGCGCCAGCTCGCGGGCAGATGCTCGTCGGCGATCAGCGCCTCCCCGTCCCTGAGCGGCCACTGCTCGATCGAGCGCACGCCGGCATCCTCGTGCTCGCCCAATTCCTGCGCCGCACCGGAGACTTTCGCCATCCAGCAGCCATCGTCCTTGGCCACCAGCGCCACCCACGCCGTCTGCCCGGGTTGAACGCGGCCCGCAAGAACGGCGGCCTCGCGGGCGACGATCGCCGCGAAAACCTGCACGAGCGGAATGGAGAGCGACTCCGCGATCGCCTGCGCCGCGGCGTGGGCGATGCGAAGCCCGGTGAATCCGCCCGGGCCGGCGTTGAGCGCCACCGCGCCGAGATTGTGCGGCGAAGCGCCGGCGCGGGCGCAAAGCCTTTGCGCCGCGGGCAGCGCGTCCTCCACCAGCCGGTCGCGGGTGTCGATCGATTCACTGAAGATCTCATCCGCGCCGCCGCCCGGCGCGACCGCGCCCAGCGCCACTGAGGACTTCCGCTGCGAGGTCTCCAGTGCCAGCATCAGGCGAGCCGCGTTCATCGCGAGATCCTTGAAACGGATTGAAGAGTGCGAAAGCGCCTAGTCAACGAGCGACCCTTCGATGGAGCTGATCGGCACCGCGTGCAGGAGCAGCTCCTGGGCGCTGGGCACCTCGCTGGAAAGCTGGATGGGAAGAACGGCGCCATGCTCATGATCAGTGTTCAACAGCAGAAGCCCGGGGTTGGGAGCCGCCGCGCCCTCCGGCACCATGGCATGCCCCGAGATGAAGACCTTGACGCCCCACGCCTTGGCCAGCGCCGCCACTTGCTCCGGCTTCTGGTTTCTTCCCCAGGTCATCTGCCAGGCGCTGCCGCGTGTTGCCTCGTAGTCCGGCTCCTGAAGATCGCGCTCGAGAATCCCCATATCGAAGGATTTCATGTCGTAGGGGCTCGGCAGCGAGTGCGAGCAGAGGATGCCGCCGCGGGTCCGCAGCGCCAGCGGCATGGCCCGGACGAAAACCCGCACTGCCTCCTCCACGATCTCCGCGTCCTCGCCGAAGGTCCAGCGCAGACCGCCGCGAAAGAGCTCCGTGTTCTCCCCGGCGCCCTTGCTCACCGGCTGGTTGAAGGCCTGAGCCAGCTCGTGGTTGGCCAGCAGCACATGGACCTGCCCGGGATGCTTCTCGATCAGGCGGGCCACTTTCGCCAGCATCCGCCAACTCATGTCAACGCCGTAAGTCAGCCGGTCGCCGTGGATCAGCTCATGCAGCACCAGATGGTTCTCCGGCTGCTCAAGTTGTGCGAAGGCGACCACCTTCACGAAGTGGACCGGATTGTCGTGCAGGTCGCCGGTGGCCAGCAGCCGCCCCTCGCCCTCCAGATGCACGCAGGAGCCGCGCCGCTTGGGATCGGACTGCATGGTCTGGGCGGCGGCGCCGAGCAGTCGGGCCACGCCGGCGGCGCCGAGGTGGTCGATGTCGGCGAGTTTCACGGCGACACCGTCGCCGCGACGAAGAAGCGCGCCGTGCCCGTGTCGGTGGTGATCGTGACCGGCGCGTAGAGGAATCCGCCGGCGGACTTGGTCACGGTGAAGCGGAACTGGACGCGCACCCGGTCACCGTCGCGCTTGCTTGAGATCACTTCGACCGCCACATCCGGGCTGGGCGACTTCAAACCGCGCACCGCGTCCCAGCCTGCGGGCTGGGGCTTGCCCTTGGCGACCGAGCTCTCCAACTCCATCTCCAGCTCGACCGGCTTGTTCAGGGCGATCTTGCCGGCGACCACGATCGCTTCCGGAATGAACCAGCGGCGCTCGTCCATCTTGGGATCGAAGCGAAGCCCCGTGGATTCATGGCGAATCCGGAAGGGCACGATCGGGCAATCGGCGACATCGGTCTCCACGCACCACCATTGCTGCATCTTGCCGTCGGGCACCATCGAAAAGTCCCAGCGCAGCCGGTAGCTGGACTGCGGCGCGTCCTTGGCCGGATCGAACCCGGCGAAGACCGGCGTCGCGCCGTCGCAGGAAAGCACATGGAAGGGCGTCCCGTTCGGGCTGGAAATCTCGACCACCCCCTGCATCTTTCCCTTGAGCGCGTCGATGTAGGTGGGCTGCACCAGCAGCGGCAGCTGCACGTCCCCCTGCATCTTGGCTATGAGCGGTTGCGGATCGCCCGCGATCGTGACGAAGACCTTGGCGTCCTTCGGGCCGGGGGTGCGCGGCGCGTCGAGCGAGGCGATCAGGTCGATCTCGCCGCCGGCGGGAATTTCCTTGCCCGCGAGATCAGAAATGGTCGTGCACTTGCAGCTGGGAAAGGCCGACTCGATCTTGACCGCGGTGGTGCCCTTGTTCTGAATCTTGAACTCGCCTTTCTGGCGCGAGCCGGGCTTGATGACGCCGAAGTCAATCTGGGATGGCGCGATCGACACCGTCGAGGCCTTGGCGGTCGGCGCGCCGGCGGGTGGAGCCGCTGCGGGAGCGGACTGTCCGAAGGATTCCGCCGAGACCAGCATGCCCAGCACCGCGGCGAGCCAGGCGAAAGGGACGGTCGATTGCTTCTGCGGCATGTGCCCAGTTTACGGCAGGTCGCGCGGACCCCGTTCGAATTTCTTTCGAGGTTTCCCGCGAATTCCCGGTGGAAGTTTATTGAGAGTTGGGACTCGCGCCGGAGCGGAGCCCCAGCAGCATCAGGTCCGCTGCGGCCGACGCCCGCTGCACCGCCAGCCCGGTGCGGGCCACGGCCTCGTCCACCTGTGCCTGGTCCTGCGCCAGCAGCGCGTCGCGCACCATGGGAAAGACGCTGGGCGAATAGCTGTTGGCGGGATCGGTCGCGACCCAGAGGTTGCGATACCAGGGACGGTCGGGCAATCCGCCGGGATCGTGGAAGGCCCGGGTGAATTTCTTCATGCCCGAGACCAGCCTCTGCTCCGACTGCGGATCGAGCGTTCGATTCTGCAGGATCGCCGCGTCGACCATCTCGCCCTGGGATTGAAGCGTCACCAGCAGCGGGCGCAGAGTCTCCATCGAGGATTTTTCCTGATCGCTTTTGGCCACCGTCATCAGATCTTCCACCGCCTTCAATCCCAGCCGCCCGATCTCGCCATATTGATAGGGCAGAAATTTCTGGTTGGACATCAGCGCCGTGAAGGCGAGCGTGGCCCGCGTCACCAGCAGCGCCGGCTCATAGTCTTCGCCCACGGTGGCGCGGTACCACGCCGTGGTGTCGTAGTTGCTGTGGTAGCTCGTGCCCTCCGAGCCTCCGGCCGAAATGGATATCGATGGCACCACCATGCGGCAGACGAATCCCACATGGTCGCTTCCGCCGCCAAGCGTTCCGAAGAGCGTGTCGGACTTGTGGTTCTTGAGCATGACCGCCAGCGCCGTCTCCGAAGGATTCCGCGCCGCAGGAATGATCGCGGCGGTGTCCTTGGCCACTTGCGTCAACTCCGGCGAGAGGGCCATGGAGAGATTCGGCCCCATCGCCGCCATGTCCAGGTTGACATAGGCGACGATTTTCTGGCCCATCTCCAGCTCGTGGGCCTCGACCCATTCGGTGCTGCCGATGATGCCGAACTCCTCGGCGCCCCAGGCGGCGAAGATCAGCGAGCGCTCGGGCCAGATCCCCTGCTTGGTCAGCTCGGCGACGCAGCGCGCGGCCTCCAGCAGGCAGATCGTTCCCGCGCAGGGGTCGGCCGCGCCGTAGCCCCAGGCGTCGTGGTGGCAGCCGATGACGATCACTTCGTCGGGCCGGCGCCAGCCCTGCACCAGCGCCGTCACATTGGCGGAGGATCCGATGAAGCGCTGCTGCTCCACCGCGAGGCGCACCTTCAATCCGCTGCCGCCCGTGAGCTTGTAGGGCAGGTTCAATCCGCCCTGCCATGTCGGATCGGGACAGTCCACGCCCTTCATCCTTGAGAGAATCGCTCCTGCGGCGGCGTAGCCCACCGGCTGCACCGGGATGCGCGGCAGATCCAGCAGCTTCGGATCCTCGCGCATGACGTTGTCGGAGGAATAGACGCCGGGCGTTCCCGGATCGCCGGGATAGGAAAGCGTGTTGAGCGTGCCGCGCTGAATGCAGCAATCGTTGGCCCAGCCGCCCTTGCCGGGCCAGGTGGCGCCCTTGGAGAAACCGGAGTCGGCGGGATCGGTGAAGATGATCAATCCGGCGGCGCCGGCCTTCTCCGCGAAGCGCGCCTTGTAGCCGCGGAAATTTTTTCCGTAGCGGGCGAGCACGATTTTTCCGGTGACGTCGACTCCGAGCGCCTTCAGCCGATCGAAGTCCTCCTGGGTTCCATAGTTCGCGTAGACCACTTCGGCGGTGACGTCGCCGTTGCCGCTGTAGGCGTTCCAGCCGTAGGTCAGATCGGGATGCGCGGTCGCCGGATCCTCGAGCAGGTTCTTCTCCGAGACCGAAAGCGTCATGACCCCCTTGCGTCCGCTCGCGGCGGCGCCTGCGGCCGCCTCGCTCAAATCACCGCCCTCGACGATTTCGAGCGTGGCGCTGACCGGTCGGCAGAGGTAGGCGCGGAAGCCCTCGATCCGGGCCCCGATTCCCATGGACTCGAAGGCCTGCTTCAGCCGGTCGAGTTGCCGCACGTCGCCCGGAGTTCCCGCGACATGGGGCTCCTGGGTCAGCACGTCGTGCCAGCGCCGCAGCTCGGCTGCCTGCGGCAGGGAGATCAGCTTGTCGGCGTACTGCCGCGCGTTGAGCGGCGTCGGCGCCTTCGACTCGGTTTTTGGAGTGGCGGCACTTTGAACCGGCGCGGCTTCGCCGGTCTGCGGCGCATCGGGCCCGGTCGCCGCGGCCATGGAGGCGCCGAGCAGGCACGAGATCGCGATCGCCCTGGCTTGGTTGAGCTTGCCCGCGCTCATGGCGCCGCCTTCGCGGCGGGAGCTTCCTTTTTCTCGGCCTTCTCGGCGAAGACGGCGGGCCATGGATTGATCGCATGGCAGGCCCGTCCGGTCCGCTCGACATAGTCCTGGTGATATTCCTCGGCGGGGAAGAATTTTCGCGCCGGCTCGATGACCGTGACGATCTTCCTGCCCGCGAACCCGGGCGAGACCTGCAGCGCGGCGGCGAAGGCCTTCGCCTCAGAGAGTTGCGCCTCGTCGGTGGTGAACACGGCGGAGCGGTACTGGTCGCCGAAGTCAGGCCCCTGTTGATTGAGCTGCGTCGGATCGTGCATGCGGAAGAAGCCGTCGAGCAATTGCCGGAACGTGACCTTCGACGGGTCGTAGGTCACCTTCACGGCCTCCGCATGGCCGCTCTTGTGGGCGCAGACTTCCTCGTAGGTCGGGTTCTCGGTGGTGCCGTTCATGTAGCCGCTCACCACGTCGGCCACGCCCGGGCATTCCTGGAAGCGATGCTCCACACCCCAGAAGCAGCCGCCGGCGAAGTAGGCGGTCTTGAGGGGAACCGGCTGGCTCTCCAACGGCAGCGGCGCGCCCTTGTCGTGGAAGACCAGCGCCGCCGAGTTGAGGCAGTAGCGCAGGCCGGTCGGCTTGGGTCCATCCTCGAAAACGTGGCCCAGGTGGGCGCCGCAGCGGGCGCAATCAATCTCGACGCGCTCCATGCCGAACTCGTTGTCCTTCTTGTAGCTCACATGGTCGGTGTCGAAGGGGGCGAAAAAGCTCGGCCAGCCCGTGCCGGAATTGAACTTGTGCTCGCTCGAGAAGAGGGGCAGCCCGCAGACCACGCAGCAGTAGGAACCTTCCTTGTGGTTGTCGAGCAGATTGCCGCAGAAGGCCGGCTCCGTGCCCGCCTTCTGAGTCACCTTGTACTGCTCCGGAGTCAGCTTCTTGGCGAGGATTTCAACCTGCTCCTTGGCCAGCGGGGCCACGCTGTAACCGGAGCGGGAGAGCGTTCGAGTCTTGGTTTTCATGGGCGAGTCCGCGGTTGGAGTTGCGTCATCGAAGGACATGGCCAGGGCCGACACCACCGCAAGGGCCGCGAGTGCGGCGGCGGTCCTGAGGATCGAGGATCGGCGCAAGAGCATGCACCAAGCATAGCCGAGCACCTGCGGCGGACTCTTGCAAGAAACCGCGCGAGCGATGCCGATAGACTCAACGCAATGGGCGACGACCGCTCCATCTTTTGCCGGCTCGCGGCGCTTCCGGTCCTGCTGCTGACCGCCGCGGTGGCGATTTCATGCAACAACCGGTACCAGCCGCCGCCCCCCTACGCATGGGATACGGGACACCCTGAGATCAATCCGATCCAGCGGCCGGTGACAATCGAGGAACCCGTCGCGACGGCGAACGAGAACCAGGTGGTGGAATCGCCTTCGCATCAGGTCGACGACCAATTCGGCGCCTCGGTGGCGCTGGCTTTGGACACGCTGGTGGTCGGCGCCCCCAACACGGTCGGTGGCGGCGCCGCGTGGGTTTTCGACCTGACGGAGGGAGGCGCTCCGCCCCTCAAACTGGTGCCGCCGAAGCTCGCGCCCGGAGATGCGTGCGGGTCCGCCGTGGCCATCTCCGAATCGGGCCGCTTCATCGCGGTCGGATCTCCGCGCAAGGAAGTGGACAAGCAACGCGGCATCGGCGCGGTGCACGTCTGGGAAAAAATGGAGAATGTCTGGACCTTCGCGGGCACCTACTCGGGAGCGGACATCCCCGCTGATTCACTGATGGGCAGCACGGTCGCGATCAGCGATGACACGCTGCTGGCCGGAGCCCCTTTCGCGCCTTACGAGCAGACCATGGCCCATGGCGCCGTCGCGACCTGGATGCGCGACCTGGATGGGCAGTGGATCGAAAACGTCACTCTGGCGCCCGATCCCAGCATCAGCAACGCCCGATTCGGCGGCGCCATGTCGCTGCGGGGAACGCTGCTCATTGTCGGCGCGGCCTACGGTCGCGCCGCGGACCAGGCCGAGGGCGGCATCGCCTACATCTTCCAGCGGCGCCGCACGGGCTGGCCGATGAATCCGATCTGCCAGATCATGGACATCGCGTCGCTTTCGGATCCCTCCGACGTGCACGTCAACTTCGACCGCGGACCGGGCAACCATTTCGGCTGGGCGGTGAGCGTGCTGGGCAATGTGGCCATTGTCGGATCGCCGGACCAAAGCGCGGACAGCATGCTGAACAACGGCTCGGTGTCCATCTTCAAGTATGAGGCCAACGCGACCTGGTCCAAGATCCAATTTATCTCCGCGCTGGACCGGCAGAGCTGCGATGCGTTCGGCTCGGCGGTCGGGATCGCGGCGACGCAGTTCGTGATCGGGGCGCCGCTCAAGCCGACCAAGGAATTGGCGTTCGTCGGCGCGACCTACGTCTATCAGATCGTCCCCGGATCGAATCCGCCCGTCGAGGAATTCGTGATCAAGCTGCTGCCCTCGAAGCCGCGCCAGGGCGGCCGCATGGGCGCGGCCCTCTCCTGCACCGCCGACATGATCGCGGTCTCCGCGCCGGGTCCGAGCGACCGCTCGGCGCCGGGGGCGATCTATCTCTTCCGGCGCTCGGAGAATTCGTGGGGCGTTCCGGCTCCCGAGGCCAAGCCGATGGCGCCTCCGGCTGATGTTGCGCCCGTGCCCAAGCCGCCGCCGCAGCCCTACAACGGCTGATTGCACCCCCACTTCGACCCGTGCTCTTCGCTATAGTGTTGCTCCACTGGACAGGTGTCCGAGCGGTTGAAGGAGCAGCATTGGAAATGCTGTATACGGGTAACCGTATCGTGGGTTCGAATCCCACCTTGTCCGCTTTCACGGTTCGCGCTGAACACGTTCTGCGCGTTGCATGCGATCGGCCCGGCGCGCCGAGACATTTTTCGGGCTATAGCGCAGTTTGGTAGCGCGTTTGACTGGGGGTCAAAAGGTCGTGGGTTCAAATCCCGCTAGCCCGACTTTCAGGACAACGAAGACCCGCTTGATGCATGCATCGAGCGGGTTTTTCGTTTCACCCGTCCAAATCGAGGATGGTCTGCGATGACTCAGGGGTGGGCCGTGCGGCCTCGGTTCTCTAGCGGCCCTCGCGCTTGAACTCGAAGCGCCGGGGGCTGCCACCCTTGGCGAAGCCGATCGTGGCGCTGAGGCCACCCTCGGCCGAGAGCTCATACACGATGCGCTTCGGGTAGTCGTGGCGCGGATTCTCGAACACGGCGCGGGTTGGACTCAGTTCGGTGAGCGTGAACTCGGTCGGCTTGGCGCCGCCCGGCTGCGCGATGTACACCAGTCCGCCGTCGCGCTCGACGATGCGCAGGTACTCGAACGCGCCCATCTTGCCGCTGGTGTTGACGGTGCGCGACACGGCGAGCATCGCGCCGCCCAGCGGCGGGCTCCAGCGCTCCTCGATCGACGACCCTGAACTCCTCGTTCCGACCCACGCGCCGGCCAGCCAGGACAGATCACCGATCGCGGCCTTGGCCGGCGCGGGCATGGCGATGTCCTGCGCGTGGCGGTAGAGACCGATCGCTTCCTTTCCCACGGGCGGATCGACCACAACGCTTACGAGGAGTCCGTCGGTCGTGACGCGGAAACTCCTCCGGATCAACCCGATCCCGTCGGGCGCGTTGCCCGGCGCACGCACGAACTCGACCTGGTACTCGAATGTGCCGTCCTTCCACGCGCCGCGGTAGCGCGCGGTCGAGTCCTTGCCCGCCCCCGCGACTTCGGTGACCGAGCCATCGAGCGCGACGCGCACATCCTTGTGCCCGGACCCATGACCGTTCAGGACGACCGCGCCTTCCTCGACGCGCATCGAGAACTTTGAAGCCATGGGTGGGCCCAGCTGCTCGAGGGTGTGGCCCTCGGTGCGGTCTTCGACAAAGATCCACTCGCCATCCAACTCGCGCCACTCGTCCGGCTGCGCCGAGGGTGCGCTCGAGGTCTGCTGCGGAGGCGCTATGCGGGCCGACGCCGTCGAGAGCGCGACGGGGATTCCGGGTGTTGCGAGGAATGCGAGCCCCGTGACGAGCAATGTGTGCAAGCGCATTGAGGAGTCTCCTGTCAAATCGCGAGTTGTGCGAACAGCGAGCCTGCGTTGCGGCGAACTCGATCCGCGCGGCCGCCTGCAGCGTGACGCAATGTAGCCGTCGGGCTGACCATTGGACGTGTGGGTCGAAGGACTTTCTTTAGAACAGCATCAATTGCCCGCTGTCATCCGGCCTGCGAAAGTGCGCCGTGGACAGCGGACGGATGTCGCGGTTCAGGCCGTACTTGCGGGAGAAGACATCGAAGGTCTGGGCCAGCTGCGCCACGATCGGTCCCTGCCCGCGGCCGCGGCGCTGCCCTTCGCCAGCGTCAAACAACTTGCCGCCTCGCGCCTGGCGAATCAGGGACTCCACTTTTTTTGCGCGATCGGGATGCACGTTGCGCTGCAGCCAATCCAGGAACAGATCCTTGATCTGGTAGGGAAGTTTCAGCAGCACCCACGCCGCCCTTCGCGCGCCGGCGTGGGCCACCGCCTCCAGAATCCGCGGCAGTTCCGCGTCCGTCAGACCGGGGATGATCGGCGCAACGTTGACGGAAACCGGCACCCCCGCCGCACTCAATTCGCGGATCGCCCGCAGTCGGCTGGCCGGCGCCGACGCTCGCGGCTCCAGCTTGCGGGCCAGGTCCGCGTCCAGCGTGACCAGCGTGATGGTCACGCGCCCCGCGTTGATCCTGGCCAGCCGCGACCAGAGATCGACGTCGCGCAGCACCAGGGCGCTCTTGGTCATCGTCGTCACCGGATGCCCGCACTCGGCCAGCACTTCCAGGCACTGGCGCGCGATGCGCATCTTGTGCTCGATCGGCTGGTAGATGTCCGTGCTTGCCGACATGACCAGCGGCGCGGCACGCCAGCTCGGCGCCGCCAGCTCCTTGCGCAGCAGCGCGGGCGCGTCGGGCTTGGCCATCAATTTTGTTTCAAAGTCCAGCCCGCAGCTGAAGCCGAGGTATTCGTGGTATTGCCTGGCGAAACAATAAATGCATCCATGCTCGCAGCCGCGATAGGGATTCAGCGACCAGTCAAAGGGCACGTCGGCGGTCCTGGAAACCCGGTTGATGATGCGCTTGGTCCGATCATTGAACACCTGGCGCTGGACTCGCTGCGGCGAGCCATCCTCGCCCTCCCGCTCGATCATCTGCCGGTCGAGTTCCTCCCCCAGCACATGCAGTCGGACGCTTTCAAAGCGGTTGCCGGGATTGAGCCCGGCTCCGCGCTTGTGCGCCGGGCCGGTCGGCAGTCCGTCGCGATATAAAAAGTCCTCCGGGTCCATACCCGAACAAAGTACGAACATCCATAGGCTTGTCAAATGACTGCGGAAATCACGGGGAATCCGCGGCTTCGGCCAGGCGATACCCCACGCCCGCCTCGGTCACCAGAAACTGCGGCTGCGCCGGATCCGCCTCCAGTTTCTGCCGCAACTGGCCGGCGTAGACGCGGAGGTATTGAACATCATCCGCATGGACGGGGCCCCACACCTCGGTCAGGATCTGCTTGTGCGTGAGCACTCGGCCCGCGTGCCTGACCAGCAGCGCCAGCAACTTGAACTCGGTGGGCGTCAACGACACTTCGCGATCCACGCCGCCCGCCGCCGCGCCCGTCATCTGCACGCGGCGCCGAGCCAGATCGACTCGCAGCGTGCGACCGCCCCGCGCGCATTGGTACACCGGATTCACATCCTGCCCCGCGATCCGCGCGCCATGCCGCAGGGCCACGCGGATCCGTGCGATCAATTCGCCCACGCTGAACGGCTTGGTGAGATAGTCATCGGCCCCCTGCTCCAGGGCGCTGACCTTGTCCTGCTCCTGTCCGCGCGCCGAAAGCACGATGATCGGCACGGTCGACCAGCCGCGAATCTGCCGCGTCACTTCCAGGCCGTCCGCGTCCGGCAGACCCAGGTCCAGGATGATGACATCCGGCGGCTGCATGCCCGCCTGCATGACGCCCTCCCGCGCCGTGCCCGCTTCATTGACGCGAAATCCGTTGGCCGTCAGCGTGGCCCGAAGGAAGCGGCGGATCGGCGGCTCATCCTCGATGACCAAGACCAGCGGAGCGTTGGCGGCGACGTCGGTCATGGGTTGGGAATCTGCCGGGAGGCAATTTCCGCATCGGAGAGCGCGGCATCACTGGCCGGCGCGGCGGCGCCCTCGAAGTCGCGCGGGACATTGGGCTGCGGCAGCTCCACGGGCAGCGCGACCAGGAAGACCGCTCCGTGCGGCTTGTTGGGCTCGACCCAGATGCGCCCGCCGTGGATCTTGACAATTCCCTCGGCAATCGTCAGCCCCAGACCCATGCCGCCGCGCGACCCCTGGCGGGCGGCCCGGCCGCGGTAGAGCCGCTCGAACACCTTGCCGAATTCCGCAGGCTCCAGGCCCGAGCCCTGGTCGGCAACGCTGACAATGACCGTATTGTCGGTGCGCCACGCGGAAATCTCGATCGGTGTTCCATCGTCGGTGTAGCGCAGCGCATTGTCGACGAGGTTGAACAGGACCTGCGACAGCATCGCGGGATCGCCGCGAATCATGGGAAGGTCCCGGGGAATCACGGTCTTGAACGGGCGCCGGGCCAGGGCCTCGCGGTGGCGGGCCAGTCCGGTGCCGACGATCTCCTCGATGGTGGTCCACTCCTTCCGGATCTCGATGCCGCTTTCCAAGCGCGTGGCGAACATCAGGTTGCCGATCAGGTCGTTCAGCCGCTGCGCCTCGTCGACAATGCCCTGAGTCAACTCGCGGCGCAGGCGAGGGTCCAGGGCGAGATCGTCGGCCAGCAGCGTGCTGGCCGACCCGGCGATGCCGGCCAGCGGCGTGCGCAAATCATGGGACACCGACGAAAGCAGCGCGCTGCGGAGTCGCTCGCGCTCGGCGTCGACCTCGGCGCGTTGCTGGGCGTCGCGCAGGGTGACCCGCTCCAGGGCGACGGCGATCTGGTCGGCGAACGCTTCCAGAAGGAGAAGCTGCGGCGTCGCGGTGAGGGCCGCCGGGTCGCGGGGCCGCAAAGCCAGCACTCCGAATTTGCCCTCATGGGTGGTCAGCGGCAGGTAGCGTCCCGCCGCGCCGGGAAGCGACGTCGTGCCCAGGCCCGCCACCTGCCCGTGGTCGTAGCTCCACCGCGCCACCCCGCGCTCGCGGTCGTTGAGCCAGTCCGGCAGCCCCTGCGTGGCCAGAAGGTCGAAGTGCGCCGCGTCGCCGCTGAAGCGGCCGATGATGGCGACATCCGCGTCGAAGGTGTCACTGAGATGCTTGGCGGAGATCTGGCCGGCGTGCTGGCGATCGGCGGTGCCCATCAACTCCCGCGACATCGAGTAGAGCAGCGAAGTTCGGCGCTCGCGCTGACGGGAATTTTCCGCCTGATCGCGCATCCGTGAAGCCAGCGATCCGACCAGCAGTCCGGTGATCAGCAGGGTGACGAACGTGATCACGTATTTGGGATCGCTGATCAGAAACGAGTAACGCGGCTCGGTAAAGAAATAATTGAACGCCAGCGCGCTGGCCACCGCGGCCACCACCGAGGGCCGGCGGCCGAATCGCCACGCAATCATCAGCACGCCGACCACATAGATCATCGACACCTCGGAGAGGTCGGGCGGACGGTCGACGACCATGGCGATGGCGGTCGCCGCGGCGACGATCGCCAGGGCGCCCACGTGCTGCATCCAGCGGATTCCCCCCTCGCCCCACGCAGCGACCGGGACGCCGCCCGAGTGCGCTCCACGTCGGCGCAGCAGGCGCTCGGGCACGTCCTTGTCTGCGTCGCCGCGGATCACGTGCACGTGCATCTCGCCGCTGCGGCGGATGACTTCGTCCATGAAACTTCCAAACAACGCCGTCCGCAGCCGCGAGCGCCCGGTCTTGCCCAGCACGATCTGGGTGACATTTCGGGTTCGCGCGTAGGCAACCAGTTCGCTGGCGGCGTCGCGATGCCGCGCCGGGGAATTCAGAATCGTGGTCTCGGCGCCAAGGCTCTCCGCCAGCCGCAGCGTCTCGAGCACGCGCTCGCGGTCGGCGTGGCGCAGCCGCGCCGTGCGCGGCGTCTCGATGTAGGCCGCGATCAGGTCGGCGCGCAACCCGGCGGCCATCCGCTTGGCGGCGCGGACCATGTCGGCGGAGCTGGGCGCCGGGCTCACGCACACCATGATGCGATCCACCGCCGGCCACACGACGCGCACCCCCTGCTCGCTCTTGTACTCGTGCATGCGGCGCTCGACCCATTCGGCGGCGTGGCGCAAGGCCAGTTCGCGCAGCGCCGCCAGGTTGCTGCGGCGGAAGAAGGACTCGATCGCATGGCCGACGCTCTCCGGCACGTACACCTTGCCGGCCTTCAGCCGCTCAATCAACGCGTCCGGCGGCAGATCCACCAGTTCGATTTCGTCAGCCAGCTCCACCACCGAATCCGGAACCGTCTCGTGCACCTTGACGCCGGTGATCTGGGCCACCACGTCGTTGAGCGTTTCCACATGCTGGATGTTCAACGTGCTGAAGACGTGGATGCCGGCGTCGAGCAGTTCCTGCACGTCCTGCCAGCGTTTCTCGAAGCGGCTGCCCGGAGCATTGGTGTGGGCCAGTTCGTCCACGATGAGAATCTCAGGCTTGCGCGAGAGCGCCGCGTCCAGGTCCAGCTCGCGCAGTTTCACGCCCCGATACTCCAGCTGGCGCTGCGGAATAATGTCCAGGCCAAGCAGCATCTGCTCGGTCTCGGTGCGGCCGTGGGTCTCCGCCACGCCGATGACGACGTCGTGGCCTTCCGCGGCCATGCGATGCGCCGCCGACAGCATGGCGTAGGTCTTGCCCACGCCCGGGGCCATGCCCAGGAAAATTTTCAATCGGCCGCGCCCGGCCCGCGACTCTTCGCGCTGGGCCTGGGCCAGCAGTCGTTCGGGATCGGGGCGGGATTCAGCCATCGCCCATCATCGTATCGGTTCAGTTTGCTTCATCTGATCGAGAGCGAGATTGAGGTCCAGCACGTTCACCACGGACTCGCCAAGCACGCCGAGCTGCCGCGGTTGCGTGTGACGGCGCAGCAGCTCGCGCAACGCGTCCTCGGAAAGCTTGCGTGCCCGCGCCACGCGCGGAACCTGGTACTCGGCGGCGGCCGGCGAGATGTGCGGATCGAGCCCGCTGCCCGAGGAAGTGATCAGGTCGACGGGAACCCCGCCTGCCGTGGCGCGCTGGCAACCCACCGCCGCGTCCGCCGCATGCAGCGCGTCGATGCGCGACTTCACCGCGTCGATCAGCGCCGGGTTGGTTGGCCCAAGATTGCTGCCGCTGGAACCGGTTGATTTGTCGGCGTTGTAGGCCGTGTCGGCCACTGGACTCGTCGCCGACGGGCGGCCCCAGAAGTACCGGGGATCGCCGCTGAAATCCTGGCCAATCAGCTCGGAGCCCACCACCACGTCCCCGCGCCGGATGAGGGACCCATTGGCCTGATGCGGGAACACCGCCTGCGCGACGCCGGTGATCGCCAACGGATAGATGATGCCGGTCAGGACGCTCAACAGGACAAAGAGAACCAGGGCGGGGCGAAGTACGACGATCATGCTGGGCCTCCTCCGACGAACAGGGACACGATCAAGTCGATCACCTTGATGCCGACAAAGGGAACCACAAGCCCGCCCAATCCATAGATGAGCAGATTGTTGCGCAGCAGCAGCGAAGCCGCGACGGCCTTGTACTTCACCCCGCGCAGGGCCAGCGGAATCAGGGCCACAATGATCAGCGCGTTGAAGATGACCGCGGAGAGGATCGCCGAGGCGGGATTGAGCCCCATGATGTTCAGCGCCGCCAGTTGCGGATAGGTCGCGGCGAAGGCCACCGGAATGATGGCGAAATACTTGGCCACGTCGTTGGCGATGCTGAAGGTGGTCAGCGCGCCGCGCGTCATCAGCAGCTGCTTGCCGATCTGCACGATCTCGATCAGCTTGGTCGGATTGGAATCCAGGTCGACCATGTTGCCGGCCTCCTTGGCCGCCTGCGTGCCGGTGTTCATGGCCACCGCGACGTCGGCCTGGGCCAGCGCCGGCGCGTCGTTGGTGCCGTCGCCGGTCATGGCCACCAGGCGACCGCCCTTCTGATACTCGCGAATGAGCTTGAGCTTGTTTTCCGGGGTCGCCTGGGCCAGAAAATCGTCCACCCCGGCCTCGGCCGCGATGGCGGCGGCGGTGACCGGATTGTCGCCGGTGATCATGACCGTCTTGATGCCCATGCGGCGCAGCTCGGCGAAGCGCTCCTTGATGCCGCCCTTGACGATGTCCTTCAGTTCGATGACGCCCAGCGCCTTGGCGCCGTCGGAGACCACCAGCGGCGTGCTGCCGCGGCGGGAGATTTCATCGACGCACCGGCCGATGAGAGGGGGAAACTCCCCGCCTAGGCGCGTGACATGCGCCTGGATCGCGTCGGCGGCGCCCTTGCGGATCTGGCGGCCGTTGAGATTCACGCCGCTCATGCGGGTGGTGGCCGAGAACGGTGTGAAGGTGGCTCCGAGCTTGTGAATGTCGCGCTCGCGCAGCCCATACTTCTGCTTGGCCAGCACCACGATGCTGCGACCTTCCGGCGTTTCATCCGAGAGCGACGCCAGCTGTGCGGCGTCGGCGAGCGTGTCCTCGCTGACGCCTTCGGCGGCGAACAGCGCGCTGGCCTGGCGGTTGCCCAGCGTGATGGTGCCGGTCTTGTCCAGCAGCAGCACATCCACGTCGCCCGCCGCCTCGACCGCGCGGCCGCTGGTGGCGATGACATTGGCCTGCACCAGGCGGTCCATGCCGGCGATGCGGATCGAGGAGAGCAGTCCGCCGATGGTCGTCGGAATCAGGCAGACCAGCAGCGCCACCAGCACGGTGACCGTGACGGGAGCCCCGCTTCCGGCGGTTTGCACCGCGTAGATCGAGTAGGGCAGCAGCGTGACGCAGGCCAGCAGGAAAATGATCGTCAGCTTGGCCAGCAGAATGTCCAGAGCGATTTCATTGGGAGTCTTCTGGCGCTTGGCCCCCTCGATCAGCGCGATCATGCGGTCCAGAAACGTTTCGCCGGGATCGGCCGCGATGCGCACGATGAGCCAGTCCGACAGCACCGTGGTTCCGCCGGTGACGCTCGAGCGGTCACCTCCGGCCTCGCGAATGACCGGCGCCGACTCGCCGGTGATCGCCGATTCGTTCACGGAAGCCACGCCCTCGATGACCTCGCCGTCGCCCGGAATGATGTCGCCGGCTTCCACCAGGACGACATCGCCCTTGTGCAGCAGCGCGCCGGAAACGAGTGATTGCTCCGCATCGCGCCGTGACGCGGCCAGCTTCTTGGCCATGACATCGCGGCGGGTGCGCCGCAGCGCCGCCGCCTGGGCCTTGCCGCGGCCCTCCGCCATGGCTTCGGCGAAGTTGGCGAACAACACCGTGAACCAGAGCCAGATCGAGATCCAGAAGATGAACGCCGCCGGCGCTTCGCCGCGCCCCACCACCGCCTGGATTCCCAGCAACGTGGTCATGATGCTCACCACCCAGACGACGAACATGACCGGGTTGCGGACCTGCGTCCGCGGATCAAGCTTCAGCAGCGCGTCGATGATGGCCTGCCGCACCAGCGGCCAGTGAAACATTGTGGGTTTGGCTTCCATGGCGTCTCCTTGCTCAATGCGACATCGCGAGGTGTTCGACGATCGGCCCCAGCGCCAGGGCCGGAACGAAAGTCAGCGCGCCGACGATGATGACCACGGCGATCAGCATGACCACGAAGACGGGCGTGTGGGTGGGCAATGTTCCCGCGGTCACCGGCACGGACTTCTTGGCCGCCAGCGAGCCGGCCACCGCCAGCACCGGCACGATGATCCAGTAGCGGGCGAAGAACATGCACAGCCCCAGCGCGAGGTTGTAGAAAGGCGTGTTGGCGCTCAATCCGCCGAACGCCGAGCCGTTGTTGTTGCTGGCCGAGGAAAATGCATAAAGGATTTCGCTGAATCCGTGCATGCCCGGATTGCCCGTGCCGCCGGTTCCCTGCGGCAGCAGCACCGCGACGGCCGTGCCGATCAGGACCAGGGCGCAGGGAACCAGCACCGCGATCGCGGCCATCTTCATCTCGAAGGGCTCGATTTTCTTGCCCAGGTATTCCGGCGTGCGGCCGACCATGAGCCCGGCCACGAACACCGCGACAATGACGAACATCAGCATGCCGTACAGGCCCGAGCCGACGCCGCCGAAGACCACCTCGCCGAGCTGCATCAGCCACATCGGCACCAGGCCGCCCAGCGGCGTGAAGGAGTCGTGCATCGCGTTGACCGAGCCGTTGGAAGCTGCGGTGGTTGCCGTCGCCCAGAGCGCGGAGTTGGCGATTCCGAAGCGGGCTTCCTTGCCCTCCATGTTGCCGCCGGGCTGGAGAACCGAGGAAGCCTGATCCACGCCCAGCGCCGTCAATTTCGGATTGCCGGATTGCTCGGCGATGACGCAGGGCAGCAGGAGCGCCACGAATATGACCGTCATCGCCGCCAGCACCGCCCAGCCTTGCCGCCGGTCGCCGACCATTTCGCCGAAGGTCCAGCACAACGCGCCGGAAATGACAAGGATCGCCAGCACCTCGAGGAAGTTGGACAGCGGCGTCGGATTTTCGAAGGGATGCGCCGAATTCACATTGAAGAATCCGCCGCCGTTGGTGCCCAGTTGCTTGATGGCGATCTGCGACGCCGCCGGGCCAAGTGGCAGCGTCTGGTCGGCGACCGCAACCGACGTGGTCTGCGGCTTCCCGTCCGATCCGTTGACGGCGTTCCCGTCCGCGTCCTTCACTGGATTGTCGTAGCTCAGCGCATGGGTCAAAGTCACCGATTGATAGGGCTTGAATGTCTGCACCACGCCCTGCGAAACCAGCACAACCGCCAGCACGATCGACAGCGGCAGCAGGATGTACAGCGTGCTGCGGGTCAGGTCGACCCAGAAATTGCCGATGGTCCGGCTCGAGCGCCGCGCCAAGCCGCGAATCAGCGCCACCAGCACCGCCATGCCGGTCGCCGCGGAGACGAAGTTCTGCACGCCCAGGGCCAGCATCTGAGTCAGGTAGGACATCGTGGTTTCGCCGCCGTAGCCCTGCCAGTTGGTGTTGGTGGCGAAGCTGACCGCGGTGTTGAAGGAGGAATCAGCGGTGACCGCGGAAAATCCCTGCGGATTCAGCGGCAGCATTCCCTGCAGCCGCTGCAGTGCGTAGACAAAGAGAAAGCCGATCGCGTTGAAAACCAGTACCGCCACCGTGTAGTGCCTCCAACTCATTTCATCGACGGCGCGCACCCCGCCCAGGCGGTACACCAACCGCTCGATCGGCCCCAGCAGCCAGCCGAGTCCGCAGGGTTTGCCTTCGTACACGCGGGCCATGAACCAGCCCAGCGGCTTGGCAAGGGCCAGAAGCGCGACGATGTAGAGCAACAATTGCAGGGTGCCATTGAGAGTCATTGGAACCACTCCGGTTTGAGAAGGGCGCAGGTGAGGTAGACCAGCAGGCCCAGAGCCACGATCGCGCCGATCAGGTAGATCCAGGTCATGGCCGGCCTCCCGACTCCGGCGGCATGAGCCGCCGGCAAAGCGCGATCAGGCCGCAGGTGGCGGCGCAGCAGGCAAGAAAAATTCCGAGGTAGATGATGTCGTCCATGTGAGTTTCCGTGATTGCTGGAGTATGGACCGCCTGACCGGACTTGTCGCTCAATGCGACATCAATTCCAGGGCGCCTCGCATAAGGATTTCATAAAGACTATCTCGGTTCGGCGCGCACCGTATTGATGCGCCGCTTATGCAAAGCACGGGTCATTTTGCGCTCCGTTGAGCGACATGGTGCCGTTTGCGGTGCATACTGCTCACTCGCACATTGAGTCCGTGCCGCAGGCGGGAGCCGGCGACGCGAACCGCAGGAGAATGGCCATGAATACTTCACGCATCCGCAATTCCGTTGACTCGAGTTTGTTTTGGGGTGTCGCAGCCTTCATCTGGCTGGCCGTGTTCGTGCTTATCGCCAGCGCCGTGAACGCTCAGGACTCGCTGGCACCCAACGAGGAAATCGTCGCGACGACCAAGCCCAAGCCGGACGACGGGGAGCCCGGCAAGACACAGCCGCCCGCGACGAACGCGGGTCCATTCGCCCTGCAGCTCAACCTGGATTTCACCAACGCCTACTTCTATCACGGCATCCTGCAGCAGAACCAGGGCCTCATCGTCCAGCCTGCGTTGAAGCTGAATGTGACCGTATTCAAGCAGGACGATCTGCAGATCGACGGAATCCTGGCCACCTGGAACAGCTTCGGGCAGAACGCCGGCACGCAGACCAGCGCCCTGCAGAAATACTGGTACGAGTGCGACCTCATCGGCGGCTTCGTGCTGACCAAGGGAAAGTTCAGTTTCACGACCACCTACACCTTTCTGACGGCTCCCAGCAACGCCTACCAGACCGTGCAGGAACTTGATTTCATCTTCGCCTACGACGACAGCGATCTGCTCGGAAAGTTCGCCCTGCATCCCTACGCGCTGGTGGGAATCGAAACCGGAGCCAATGCCTCCAACGGCACCCAGCCCGGCTCCTACCTTGAAATGGGCATCGCGCCGGGGTTCACGCTGGATCTGGACAAGACACCGGTGACCTTGAGCTTTCCGCAAACGGTCGGCCTGAGCCTGCACGACTACTATCAGAACGCCGCCGGCAGCAACAACACTTTCGGATTCTTCCAGACGGGAGTGAAGGCGTCGCTCCCGCTTCCCTTCGGCGATCGCTATGGCAAGTGGACGCTCAATGCTGCGGTATCGGAAATGTTCCTGGGCACCAACACCACGGCCTTCAACCGCGGGCACGACACGCAGTTCATCGCCACGCTGGGAGTGCAGGTGAATTTCTGATCGGGCGACGCACTATTGCGTCAGCCACAGCGCGAGCAGAATCAGGGCAAGCACCAGAGCGTGGACCCCCCAGACGGCCCCAGCAAAAGCGCCCTGGCGGCGCGCCGTCCAGGACATGATCCGTTGACGGTGGCGGTACATCAGCCAGACCGACGCCGCGCTGAGCATGCCGAAGCCGTCGGCAATCATGAGCGCCCACACACCTCTGTCCACAGCCGATCGGTTGATGATGTTCCCGAGGATCGGAATCATGACGAACACAGCGGCCACGCCCGAGAAACACCCGGGCGCCATGGCAAGCACCAGCCATCCGAAGCGGGCCCGCGGTGTGCCGATCTTCAGGATCAGCGGCTCTCCGCATTCCGGGCACTTGGCACTCTTGATGTCGCGGAGGTCGTGGCCGCAGCGAGGGCAGGGAACCGAGCGGCCCTTGAGGAAGGCGAGCACTTCGGCTTGCGGATCGTGGAGAGGCTGGCTGGTCATCGGATTATCACTCATGAACGAGACCTTTGGTTCGATTTTTTCCAACTCCCGCCTGCTTCCAGGAGCGCCAATCCTCCGCGATCTCGAAAGGTCGTCCGCACTCGGGGCAGAGGCCGCTTTCACCAAGGCCGCTGACATCGTGCAGGCAGCCGGTGCAGATGCGGCCGTCCGCTGCGGCGTAGGCCCGCTTGATCCGCCGCAATCCTTTCCACACGGCAAAGAGTGCGATCATGATGGAGGCCCACAAGATTCCAATCCGCAAGTACACGTTGAACCAATATTGCGATGGATTCGCGGCGAGCAGCGCGACTCTTGCGTTGGGATCCTGAAATGCGTCCCACGTCGCCCCTGTCACTGAAATGCACAAGGGCAGCAGCCACCACCAGACCAATCGCCGAACCACCAGCGGTCTGCTGGACCACGGCTCGTAGAAAGTCCGTTGGAATTTCATAGGCAGGGCCTACGAATTCTTGATCTTGGTGATGCGCCCGACGAATCCCAGCAGGATCATCCAGGCCACGATGAGGGCGATGACCACCAGGACGATGGTTCCGCTGCCCTCGGCTTCGTGAATCAGGTCCGTGGTTTGCTGGCGGGTGGACTCCGATTTCGGCGCCGATTGACAGGCGGCCAGGATCAGGGTCGCGATCATCGACACTCCAACGACCCGGCTCGGCAAGTTTTTCGACGCGTGGATGAGTCTGTTCATGGCGGTGTTGCGGCCTCAGAAGCCTGGCGGAAGATATCACGAAAGCGCCCGCGGGCGCACTTCCTCCGCGGCCCTGAATCCCTCGCAACCCTAGACTGCGGCTCCGGCATCGCATGTCCAAGCCCTCCACCACTTCCCCAAGCGGCATTTTGATCGTCGACAAGCCGGCGGGCATCACCAGCATGCGCGCCGTCGAGATGGTCCGCCGCGGCATGGGCGGACTGCGAACGGGCCACGCCGGAACGCTCGATCCGCTGGCGACGGGCGTGCTCATCGTCGCCGTCGGCTCCGCCACGCGCAGCATCAACACGTTGATGGATCTGGAGAAGCAGTACGAGACCGAGATCGACCTTTCCGCCACCACCCCCACGCTCGACGCCGAAAGCGAGCGGGTCGAGTCACTGCGCAGCTCGCCCGCCCCGAGCGCCGACCAGGTGCACTCCGCGCTGAGGCAATTCATCGGCACCTATCCGCAGATGCCCCCCTCCTTCAGCGCCAAGAGCATCAATGGGCGCCGCGCCTATGACATGGCCCGCAGCGGAGAAAAGGTCACGCTCGCCGCCAAGCCGGTGACGGTGCACGAGCTTTCCATGCTTGCCTTCGAGTGGCCGGTCGTGCGGCTGGCGATCCGCTGCGACAAGGGCTTCTATGTCCGAAGCCTGGCTCACGATCTGGGCACGGCCCTGGGCGGTGGCGGCTACTGCCTCTCGATTCGGCGCACGGCCATCGGACCCTTCACGCTGGCGCAGGCTATTGCACTGAAGCAGGAGGCGCTTCCGAATCCTTCGCAACTTTTGGCGTTTCCTCCCGGCGCTGCGCGTTGATCAGCAGGATCGCCATGCCCAGCAGCAGCATGGTGTCGGCGCCATTGAAGATCCACGGAAAGAGCTCGGTGCTGCCGCCGGGCCAGTGCAGCCCGAAGGGCAGATGCCAGCGCGGCGTCATGAAGAGGAAGTCGCGGACCGCGCCATAAACGAGGCGGTCGTAGAGATTGCCGATGCCCCCCGCGAGGACCAGGCCGATGCCGATGTGCGCCACCCGGTTCTTGGCGGCGGTCCACCAGCCGAAGATCCAGAGCGCCGCCATCACCGCGATGATGGTGAAGGCGATGAAGACCATCCGGTTCTGCTGTCCCATGCCGAAGACCGCGCCGTGGTTGAGGACCAGTCGAAAGTCCAGCAGATCCCACGGCAGCGCCTTGACGCCCGCATGGAAAGGAAGCCGATAGGAAGGATTGCCCGCGATGTCGTCGTAGGCGAGCGTGATGGGCTGGTCGGAGACGCAGCGGAAGGCCCAGCTCTTGGAGGCGAGGTCGATCGTCAGCCCCGCCGCAAACACAAACAACAAAGTCCGCCACGCCGACGGGGACCGGCACGCGGGCACGAATGGTGTTGGGGTTGCCTCCGCGTCCGGGCTCAACGAGTCACGCCTCGCTCGATCATGCGCGCCGCCTCGACGGTGTACTTGGCGAGGGGATTCGCGTCCAGGCGAGCCTTGGGGATGGGCTTGCCGGTGAGCTGGCAGACGCCGTAGGTCTTGTCGTCGATGCGCGAGATGGCCTCGTCGATCTCCGCCAATTTCACGCGGTCGCTCGCGGCGAGATTGAGGGCGAACTCCTGGTCAAAGGTGTCGGTGCCGACGTCGGCCATGTGCAGCGGCATGTTGCTGAGATTGCCGCCGTTGGAGCGCAGGGCCTCGTCCTCGAGACCCTCCACACGGCCGATCAATTCGTTGCGCCGCGTGATCAGGATGCCGCGGTGCTCGGCGAGCTCCTTCGGCGTCAGTCGCGTCTTGATGCTCAGGATGTCAATCTCCTCGGCGGCCTTCTCGCGGTCGCCGGCGGGAAGCTTCAGGCGCTTCTTCTTGCCCTTGGGCATGCCCTTGCTGCTGAGCATGCGGACGCGGCGCCCGTTGATCACCACGTACCCGGCCTGGTCGGCCTTCTGCGTGATCGCGGTGGCGGCGACCGATCGTGCGGTCGACATGTCGATCTTCGGCGTGCGCTTGCCCTTCTCCTCGGGCGGTATCTGCTTGGGCATGGGGCGCGGCGCGTTCTTGCCGATGGGCGGCGGCGGCACTCGGTTGGGATGCTTCTTGGTCGGCGGCGGCGACGGGTAGGCCGGCTTGGCGACCATCTTCGAGCTCTTGACCACGGTGACCTTGGATTTGTGCGCAGATTTCTTGGAGCTCTTGGCCTGTGAAACCGGTGACTTCTTCTTGGCGGGCTTCTTGTTCGACTTCTTGCTTGGCACAACAAATTCCTCTATGCAGGTGTTTTGAACCGACTTCGCAGTGGAGCGCGGCTTTTTCTCTTCACGTTGAAGGGTGTGCGATTGTCCTTGTTTGGCCCTGCCAAGTCAACCGACGCCTTTTCAGGTCGCCGTGCCGCCCTGGTGCGAGCCGATGTTGCGGATTTTCTCGAAGCGGAGACGGACCAGCGTGTCGGGGGCGAGGTGCTGCAGCTCGCGGATGGAATCAACCACCCAACCCTGCAGCCGCTCGGCGGTCGCCTGGGGATCGCGGTGGGCTCCGCCGTTGGGTTCGGGAATGATCGCGTCGATCAATCCGTTGCGCAAGTTGCACTCGGCGGTCAGGGCCAGGGCCTGCGCCGCGGAGTTGTTGGTCTGCTCGTTGGCCTTTTTCCAGAGGATCGCGGCGCAGCCTTCGGGGCTGATCACCGAGTACCAGCTGTGCTGCAGCATGGCGATGCGGTCGCCCACGCCGATGCCCAGAGCGCCGCCCGATCCGCCCTCGCCGATGACGACGCAGACGATCGGCGTGCGCAGCCGGCTCATCTCGCGCAAATTGACCGCGATCGCCTCCGCCTGTCCGCGCTGCTCGCTGTCGAGTCCTGGATAGGCGCCGGGCGTGTCGATCAGGGTCACGATCGGCAGGTTGAATTTCTCCGCCAGCTTCATCTTGAGCAGGGCCTTGCGGTAGCCCTCGGGGTTGGCGCAGCCGAAGCGGCACTTGATCCGCTCCTCGGTGGTGCGGCCCTTGTGGTGGCCCACGACCAGGCACTTCAGGCTGCCGATGCGGGTGAAGCCGGTCACGATCGCCGGATCGTCGCCGAAGCGCCGGTCGCCGTGCAGCTCGCACCAGTCGCGGCAGATCATGCGGACGTAGTCCAGGGTCTGCGGCCGCTGCGGATGTCGGGCCACGCGCACGGTTTGCCAGGGCGTCAGGCTGGCGTAGGTTTTCGTGAGCAGGCTTTCGCGGGCCTGGCGCATGGTGCGCAACTCGTCGGCGAAGCGGTCGGCATCGTTTCCCGCCTCCATCGCCTCGATCTGGATCTCGATCTGGGCGACCGCCTCCTCGAAATCCAGCGTGACTAGGCCTGCTTTGGACATCGGAGCGATTCTAGCAAATTCACCTCTTCGAAGCGCGCCAATGGGCAACGCGATCGAGCACATCCTGCACGGAAATGCGCTCCATACGGCCCTGGCGATGCGCGAAGGTCATCTGCGGCGCCTCGCCGGGCTCGTGATAGGTGTCCACCAGAAGTTTGGGATCGCTGCGCCACGGACCGACGCGAGCCGGACTGTTGTAGCCATAGAGACCGATGACCGGTTTGCCCAGCGCCGCGGCAAGATGCAGCGGGCCGGTGTCGGGAGAGATGACGAGATCGCAGCCGTCGAGAATTGAAACCAGTTTGCGCAGGCCGGAGCCGAGCGCGTTCATGGGCGGATGCTTGCACTCTGCAGCGAGCTTTTCACCCAGCGCCGTTTCCCGCGGCGAATTGCCGCCGACCAGAATGCATTGAAGGCCCTGCGCCGCCAGCGCGTCGATGAGGTCGCGCATGCGATCGGGCATCCAGTCCTTCATGGGATTGCTGGTGCCGGCGACGAGGGCGACCCGCGGCGTCGCGACGCCCGCGAAGAACTCGCTCTGCCAGGCGCGCTCTTCCGGCCACGGTCCGATGTTCCAGCGCAGCGGCTCGGACGGCACCTCGATGGCGTCGAGGAACTCAAGAAAGTGCGCCTGCACGTGGTTGAGCGGCTTCGCGGGAATCTTCGCGTTGGTGAAGAGCCAGTTCAGCTCCTTGGCGCGGGCGCGGTCAAATCCCAGCTTGACCGGGCTCCGGCAGAGTGCCGTGATGATGCTGGCCTTCATGTAGCACTGCAGATTGATGACCAGATCGAAGGGGCGGGAATTGAGCTGCTTGCGCAGATTCCAGAATCCGCGCCAGCCTGCCTTGCGGTCGAAGACCAGGATCTCGTCCACATCCTTGTGGCCGCTCACCAGCGCGGCGCCGGGCGCCTGCAGGATCCATGTGATGTGCGCCCGCGGCCGGTGCCGCTTGATCGCCGTGACCACCGGCAGCGCGTGGACCACATCGCCGATCGCGCTCATCATGACAATGCAGATGCGAGGTTGCTCGGAGAGTTTCATGCGCGGGCCTCCACTTCGGAGATCAGCGACGAGACTTGCTCCGCCGTCATGGGCAGATCGCCATGCCGGGCGCGCTTTCGCAGCGAACGCGCGAGTCGTGCTTGGTTGGCCACTCGTGTCCTCGCGACTTGGTCGGGACTCCAGGTCACGTCCTCCACGTCGAGCACATGGGCGATCACCGAGTCGTCCTTGTGGGAAAGGAGAATGTTTCGAGCGTTGAGGTCGCGGTGGCGCAGGCCGCTGGCAGCGCATTGCTCAAGCAAGGTGCGAACCGCTGCGATCGCCCGCGCATGCTGCTGCGGCGATGGCCGGCGGGCCAGAAACGCGATCAGATCCTCGCTGTTCTCCACAAGGACCGTGATGAAGTCCATGCGAAGAAAGGGGCCCAGCGTGTAGAAGGCGACGCCGACGATTTCCGGAGTGGCAATGCCAAGCTGGCGGATGAGATCGGAGTTCTGGATCTCGATTTTCGCACGGTGCTCCCCAACATAACGGTCACCCGCGAAGAACCGCCACCATCCGCCGTGGCAGCAGCGGCGCACCACCAGGGTCCGCGCGAGCGCCGGAGACTTCCACGAGGCCACTGCCCCGCGGCCACGAAATTCTTGACTGCCCGCGGAGGCGCGAGCCAGCTCGATGAGCGGTCCGGTCGAGCCAACGAGGGCTTGCGCGATGGGTTTCACCCACTCAGGACGCAGCCAGCTTGTCCCACAGGGCAGATCGTGCTGCGTGAAGCCGGTTGGTGGCGGGGACTTTTTCAAGAGCGGATCTCGGCGTGCAAGCGGTTGAAAATAGCCCGCCCCATGTGGAAAGTCGAATGAAGGGCGCGCGAGCCATTCGGTTGAACCACAGCACAATGTTGCATTCGAAGGCACAATACAGGAATGCCCAACTCCACCGCGCCGCATGAGCAGGACTCGCACGGCGCCGCCGCACGCCGTCTTGCGGTTCTGGGCTTCGGCAAGCTCGCCTCGGCGCTGGTGCGCGGCTGCCTGGCCACGGGATTTTTGAGCGCGGGCGAGATCGTGGTCTGGGCCCGCAGCGACCGGCGCATGGCCGAGGCGAAGTCGCTGGGGTTGAAGCTCGCCGGCGTCGAAGAGTGCGCGCGGAGCGCCCACGCGCTGCTGCTTTCGGTCAAGCCGCAGTTCTTCAACGAGCTGGCGCCGAGAATTGTGCCGCGACCGCAGGCCACGGTGATCAGCGTGATGGCCGGTTGGAGCTGCGGACAACTCGCACAGCGCCTGAACGTTGCCCACGTCATCCGGGCAATGCCCAACGTGGCCGCAGAGGTCCGCGCCGCAGTCACGGCGCTTTCGATTCCGGAATCCTGCCCCCCTGCTTCGCGCGACTTCGCCGTGAAACTCTTCGAGTCCGTGGGACGGGTCGAGCTGCTCCACGAAACCCATCTCGACGCGGCGACAGCGATCTCCAGTTCGGGTCTCGCTTACCTCTGCCTCTTCATCGAGGCGATGGAGCGCGCGGCAGTCCGGCTTGGACTTCCCGCCGACGTGTCCAAGAGCCTTTCGCTGGATGTGCTGCAGGGCGTGGCAAAAAGCGTCGCGTCGGGGCGGATCGATCCCGCGGCGCTGCGCGCGAGCGTCACCAGCCCCAATGGAACCACCGCGGCGGCGCTGGCGGTCTTCGAGTCCGGGGAATTCACGCAGCTCATCCATCGCGCCGCCCAAGCCGCGCGCGATCGCGCCGCCGAGCTTGGTCGATCCAACGCCTGATTCCAGTTCGATTTCGAAAATCGCGACCGCGCGGCTAGAAATCACGCTTGGCAAAGAGCCGGCAGCCCAGCCCAATCGTGGCCAGCTCGAAGAGGACGGAGGTGCCCACGATCCAGGAGACACTGCGCGAGCGCTGGTCCTCCTCGATCGCCGCGATCACCATGCTGTCCTTGGCCCGGGTGTTCCCGAATCCCCCCCTGCCCCGTCGCCGCTGGTTCTTCTGGGTCTCGACGGCCGCCTCCTCCTCGTTGTCGTCGCTGAAATCCTTCATGTTGGAGGCTTCCAAAGTCCAGCGCTGAATCAGCGAGGTGGTCTCGTCGGTCTTGGGCAGGATGGTCTTGAAGGCAAACACGATGCGATGCCAATACTGCAGATTGGCCAGCGTCGACTGGTCGCGCTCGAGCTCGGCGTCCAGGTCGGAGACATCGACCTCGGCGTTGACGGCCTTGCGCTTCACCTTCATCGTCTCGATCGCCTTGCACTCCTCCATCTGGGCGATGCGGAAGCCGTTGACGATCGACTCCGCCGAGTTGATCAAGAACAAGAATCCCCAGAAGAGGATGGTCAGCAGCAGCGCCGCGATTCCGGAGCGCGTCACCGTGCCCAGCAGCGCGCTCATCGCGAAGAGGTAGGAATAGAGCAGGGTCACCAGCGGAATCGCCAGGAAGAGCCCGGGCTCCCAGGCGCCGCCGCGGATGCCGATCACCAGGAAACTGGCCAGGCAGAAGGCCGCCACCTGCAGCGCCGTGAAGAGCAGTCCCGCTGTGAATTTGTAGATGTAGAGCCGCCACCGCGGCACGGGCCGTGCCAGCATGTTTTCGACCACGCCGCTGGAGACCATCTCGGGGAACATGCCGGCACTGCTCACCAGGGCCAGCAGGCAGGCGAGCCAGCCCAGCCAGAACTTCACCCCCAGATTGTTGAACATGATCTTGTAGAACTCGGCGGTCGTGAAGGTGTTTGAATTGAAGATTGGAAGCTCGAGCGTGTACCAGAAGATGGTCACGCCGCGCTCGTTCAATCCGACGACGCCGAAGACCGCCACCACCAGCAGCGACAGGATCATCGAGAGCATGAACAATTTCTTGGCGACAAGCTCGCGGTATCCGTCCACCAGGATTGCCAGGAATGCCGTCATGATCCGGCTCCCGGCGGCGGGGCCCGCCCCGTGGCGGGATCGACGACGACCTTCATGAAGAGTTCTTCGAGTCCCTGGCGCATCGGCACCAGGGCCACGATCTCGCCGCCTGCGACGCGCACCGCGTCCAGCGCCGGCTGCACCGCTGCTGCGTCCAGGTCGCCGAACACATATTGATGCGTCCCGTTGCCCGTCGGCGCCGGGGCGATGGTCATGCCTCGGAAGGGAAGGGGCTTGGCGTCGCTGGAGACCCAGCGCACGGTCAGTTCCTGCCGCGAACCTTCGCCTTGCAGATCGACCAGGCTGCCCTGCTTCACCACACGGCCCTGCACCAGAATGGCCACGCGGTCGCAGACCTGCTCCGCCTCGCCCAGCAGATGGCTGTTGAGGAACACGGTTCGGCCCTCGCTGCGCATCTGGATCAGCAAGTCACGGATTTCCACGCGGCCGACCGGATCCACGCCGTCGGTGGGCTCGTCAAGAAAGACAATCTGCGGATCATTCACCAGGGCCGCGGCCAGGCCCGCCCGCTGCCGCATGCCCTTGGAGAAGACATTGACCCTCTTATCCATCCAATTGCGGAGCCCAACGCGCTCCAGCAGCTCGGCGGTGCGCTTTTTCCTTGCAGCGCGCTCGACACCCGAAAGCGCAGCCACGAACTCCACCGCCTGCCGCGCCGTGAGATAGGGCGCCAGCCGGTGCTGCTCGGGCAGATATCCGATTCGGGCGAGCGTCTTCTTGTCGCCGATCGGCCGCCCCAACATGAGGCCCCGCGCCACCGTCGGCCGGACCACGGTCAACAGCACCTTCACCAGTGTGCTTTTGCCCGCGCCGTTGGGTCCCAGCAGTCCGAAGATCTCCCCCGCTCCGACAGTCAGCGCGACGTCACGCAGGGCATGCGTGCTGTTCCCGTACACCTTCGAGATGCACTCGAGGGCAATGACCGGTTGATTCGGGCTCGTCACCACGCGATGAGCATACCGCTCGATCATCCCGGCGGAGGCTTGCGCCCCCGCCGGGACCTCCCTCGAATGCTCTAGCGACAGCGCTGATGGATGCTCGTCTCCAGCGCAGGCTTGCCCAGGGGCCCGCACCATCGGACGTCGAGGATTTCGCCGTTGAGCCGCGTGACCACGACGGGAATCGGCGCATCGACGCGGATGCTCCACGTGCCGAACTCGTTCTCGAAATCCATCGCGCCGAGTCCGCGTCGCAGCGCCGCCCGGACGACGCTCTCCAGGTCGCCGCCGACGATGATCTGCCACTGCTCCGTGCCCTCCATCCGCTCGAAGAGCTCCGCGGTGTCCGCCAGGAAATCGGCGGAAATGCTGAACTCGCCGCTGCCGACGGCCTCCGCCTCGAACTCGTCCACTTCGCCGGAAGGCTGCCGCGCCGTCAGCACGGGCGGCTTCGCGGTCGGCTTCTTGGCGAAGAACTTGCCCTCGACTTCATAGAGGCTCTCCCCTCCATGCTTGGGCACCCATTCCTTGATCGGAAGCCCCTGTTGCGTTTTGCCGTAGTAGTGCACGTCGTAGTTCAACAGGTTCGGAAGCATGTTGGGCCGGAACTCGATTTCCCAATGCTCGACGGTGGTTCCATCCGGGCGCGTCACCTTTTCATAGGTCGTCGTGCATCCGCCCATTCCGATCAAGACACAAACCGAAGCCGTCAGCACGCCGATCGCCGCAATCCATTTCCACTGGTTCATGGTTCTCTCCCTCTAGGTTTTCGATCCGCCGGCGTACGCCCGCCGACCTTGCGGGAACTTTGACCGCATTCCCGGGCGCTTGGGAAAGAACCGCTCTTTTTCCGCGACATTTCGCATTTTGCGAAATGGCATTTGCCCTCCGCGCCGCTTGAGCATTGAATGGACGCCAATGGCAGGGTTCCGCACACTTCAGGATTTTCTCCACGCGCTGCACGCCGCCGGCGAGCTGGTCACCGTGGATGAATCCGTGAGCCCCCTGCTCGACCCGGGCTGCCTGGCCGAGCGGCAGATGCGGCGAAACGCCCCGGTCGCCAGCGGCAGCGCGAAAAGATTCGACCCGGCCCGCGCTTCCATCGGTGGCAGGGCGCTCCTCTTCAACAACATCGAGGGCTGCGACTTTCCGTTGGCCATGAATCTTTTCGGCTCCTGCCGGCGCGTGGAGATGGCTCTGGGCGTCGACGACGATCCGCGCGGCATCGAGGCGATCGCCGACCGCATCGCCAGCCTGACCCGGCCGCAGCCGCCGCACTCGCTGCTGGAACTCGCGCGGAAAGCCGGTGAATTCCTGCCGCTGCTGCGCGTGCCGCCCAAGTCGGTGCGGCATGGGCGCTGCCAGGACGTGGTCAAGCTCGCCTCCCGCGGCGAAGTGGATCTGCGCCGCCTGCCCATCATTCAATGCTGGCCGCTGGATGGGAATCCCGAGGCCGTCGGCCTGCCGATGAGCGCGGCCGCCGCAGGAACCGCAGGAGGCCAGGGCCGCTACATCACCCTCGCCGGCATGCACACGATCCACGCCGACGACCGCGACGTCGAGCGTCCGGCGAGCCACAACATCGGCATGTACCGCAGCCAGCTGCTCGACGCCACGCGCCTGGCGATGCACTGGCACATGCATCATGACGGCGCGAGCCACTGGCGCAGTTGGAAGAAGCTCGGGCGCCGGATGCCCATCGCCATTTGCCTGGGCGGCGAGAGTGTGCTGGCCTATGGCGCCACCGCGCCGCTGCCGCCGGGCATCAGCGAGCTGCTGATGTCCGGCTTTCTCAACGGCGGCGGCATTCCGATGGTGCGGGCGCAGACCGTACCGCTGCGCGTGCCGGCCAACAGCGAGATCGTGATCGAAGGATGGGTCAGCACCGAGTGCGGCGGGATCGACTGGGAGCCCGGCGCCGAGCCGCTGGGTCCCGGCGCCGTCTTCGAGGGGCCCTTCGGCGACCACACCGGCTTCTACTCGATGCCCGACCGCTATCCGATCATGGAGGTCACCGCGATCACGCACGCCCACAACGCCATCTATCCCGCGACAATCGTGGGCCTGCCGCCGCAGGAGGACTACTGGCTGGGCAAGGCCACCGAGCGCATCTTCCTGCCGCTGCTCAAGACGCTGGTGAACGACATCGACGACTACCACCTGCCGCTCTTCGGCTGCTTCCACAACGCCGCCTTCGTGCAGATCCGCAAGGCCTATCCGCTGCAAGGTCGCCGGGTCATGCACAGCGTGTGGGGCGCCGGCCAGATGGCGTGGACCAAGATGATCTGCGTGGTCGACGGCGATGTGAATGTGCACGACGAGGCGGCCGTGCTGCGACGGGTCTTCGAGCGCTGCGATTTTCTGCGCGATGTGGAATTTGCCCACGGGCCGCTGGACATCCTGGACCACGCGGCTCCGGGCCTCGGCGCCGGCACCAAGATCGGCTTCGACGCCACAACGCGGATGCGCGGCGAGGAGGTCCACGGCATCGCCCTGGGCGAGCCGCGCCTGCCCGGCGCCGACGAAGTCCGTCTCTGCCTCGAGTCGATTTGCCCGCACGTGGCGGCCGCCGCCGCTCCCGCATGGGGCCATGGCCGCTGCCTCTTCGTCTCCATCGAGAAGCGCGCCGCCTGCGCCGGCGCCCGCGCGATCGAGAAGATCTGGTCCCTGCTGCCCAACCAGCCGGGCGCGGGGGACTTCGTCGTGGTCGTCGACGCCGGGATCGACCTCGCCGACTGGGAGAAGGTCCTCTTCTTCCTGGCCGCCAACAGCGATTTCGAACGCGACCTCTACCGGCAGGACCGCCGCATCGCCATCGATGCCACCCGCAAGGTTGCCGGCGACGCCCGCAACGGTCACGCCGTCCGGCGCTTTCCCCCGCTGGTCGGATTCGAGCCCTTCACGATCGAGCGGGCCCGGCAGATCGAGTCCGGCCCCTCCTTTCAACGCTCCATTCAATCCCCCGCCTGACCGCGAAGGGCCGCTAAACTGGCGGGATGCCCGCCGCCGCCAAACTCGACCACCCGACGCTTCCGCTGGTGAAGGAGCGCTTCGGTCCCGTCAAATTCCTGGCCACCGAATTCCGCGGGCAGACTTCGCTGGTGGTTCCCGAGTCCCTGCTGCACGACGTGGCCCGTTTCCTACGCGACGATCCGAATTGCCGCTACAACTTTCTCAGCGACCTCACGGCCGTCGACTACCTGGACTATCCGGCCGAGCAGCCGGCGCGCTTCGCCGTGGTCTACAACCTGTGCAGCTTCCAGTTCGAGCGGCGCCTGCGGCTGAAGGTCTATCTGGAGCCCTCGATCGACACCACCGGCATCGAGTCCGATCCGGCGCTCTTTGTCGATTCCGTGACCGATCTCTGGCCCGGCGCCGAGTGGATGGAGCGCGAGGTCTTTGACATGTACGGCATTCGCTTCCGAAACCATCCGGATCTGCGCCGCATCCTGCTGTGGAAGGATTTTCCGGCCCACCCGCTGCGCAAGGATTACCCGCTGCGCGGCCGCGGCGAGCGCGAGCAGTACCAGCGGATCGCCCGCGACGTTTCCTGACCCCCGAATCGGCTGAACATTGAACTCGGCGCGAACCCCGGGCGCTCAGAAGCGCTCGCGGATCGACTTCAGGTCGGCGAAATTCTCCAGGAAAACCTCGGCGATCTCCGGATCAAAGTGCTTGCCGGCCCCCTCGCGGATCGCCTCCAGAATTTTGTCGTCGGTCCAGGGCTCCTTGTAGGCGCGGTGGCTCGCCAGCGCGTCGTAGACATCGGCGATCGCGACCAGGCGGGCGAAGAGCGGCGTCTCCTCACCCTTCAGGCCGCGGGCCTGATGCTTCACGCCCTTGAGCTGCTCCAGAATTCCGCCGACCGAATCCATCTGAATCGGACCCGGATATCCCGTGCCGTCCCAGCGCTCGTGGTGGTAGCGGGCGACGTCGGCGGCGGCCTTCTCCAGCTCGCTCTCGGCCCCGTCGAAGAGCTTGGCGCCGATCACCGTGTGCCACTTCATCAGGTTGAACTCCTCCTCGTCCAGCTTGCCGGGCTTCTTCAGGATGGAGTCCGGAATGCCGACCTTGCCGATGTCGTGCAGCAGCGCCGCCACGCGCAGGATGGAGATGTTCTGGTCGCGCTGGTTGGGCGGCATGTGGCGCTTGTCGGCGAGCAGCTTGTAGAGGTGGCAGGCCACGTCGGAGACGCTCTGGACGTGCACGCCGGTCTCGTGGGGATCCCGGATTTCAACGGTGCGCACCATGCGCATCAGGAATTCCTTGGCGTTGCGTGCCCGCTCCAGCACCAGGCCGGCCAGCAGCGCGAAACTTTCGGTCCGCGCGGCCAGCGGCGTGCCGGTGACGGTCTTGTGTCCGGCGGGATTGATGAGCTGCATCACGCCCAGCGCCGCCCCCTGCGCGCCGATCAGGGGAATGGAGATCATGCAGCGCGTGCGGAATCCGGTCTTCTGGTCAAAGGACTGGTCGAACTGGAAGGGCGAACCCGGCGGCAGGTTGTAGACGTCGTCGATCACCACCTGCTTCTTCTCCAGCACGCTGTGCCCGGCGATGCTCTTGGAGGAAATCGGAATCCTCGCATTCACGATGCCCAGGCGCGATCCCGGCTTGCGGCCCTCCAGCACCAGGTTGCGCGTGTACCAGAGCACCAATTGGTTCTGGTCCGCGACCCAGATCGATCCCGCCTCGCACTTGGAGAATTCCAGCGAGGAGTTCAGCAGCGAATGCAGCAGCAGGTCGACGTCCGTCACCTTCGACAGCTGCTCCTTGAGGATCTGGATCAGGATGTCGTGCTCCTCGCGATCCGATGCCTCGTTCTGCAGGGCGTCGGCCTTCTTGTAAACCGCCTCCTGCTGGCGAAGCGTGTCGAGCATCTGGTTCACGCCGCGGCTCAGCGCCGCGATGTCTTCAGGACCGTCCACCGCCAGCGTGGCCGTGAGATCGCCCTGGGATATTTTCCGGACCGCGCCGCCCAGCGCGTCCAGCGGGCGAAAAAGACGACGGATGTAGAAGTCACCGAGCACGCCAAGGACAAGCATCGCAGGCAGCACCAGCACCAGGATCTCGCCCAGCGTCGGCGCGCGGTCGCCCGGACCTCTTGAACCGAGCTTCAGCTGCAGCGCCCAGGCCAGTGCGATGGCGATCGCCAGCGTCGTGCCGAGCAGCAGCAGCCTGATCCGGTTTCGAAACATGCAAAATTCAGTCTAGGATTCTTTGGAGCGCGTCACAAGGGCAACGGGCCGCGCGGACCATTGAATATCGCGCGCAGGCGTGCCGGCGGCGACGAGCGCCGTACGTGCGGCCGCCAGCATTACAATCATTCGAAGCGGCTCTGCGGAAAGGCGCGGCAAGCGCGGACGCAGCGGATCCGGCGCGAGTCCCGGTAGCTCAGTTGGATAGAGCAGCAGCCTTCTAAGCTGCAGGTCGGTGGTTCGAGTCCACCTCGGGACGCTTCTCTTTTCGCGGTTCGACCGCCGCCGCGCGGCGCCGCCGTACCATCCCTCCCCATGAACAGCGAACTCGCCCTCGCGCTCCTTGTCCTGCTCATCGGCGCGGTCGCCATGCTCTACGCGGGCGTCGGTCATGGCGGAGCGTCGGGCTATCTGGCGCTCATGGCCCTCTTCGGAATGAGTCCCTCCGTGATGCGCCCCTCGGCGCTGGTCCTGAACATCGCCGTCTCCGCCCTGGCCACGGTGGCCTTTGCGCGGGCCGGGCACTTTCGCTGGCGGCTGCTCTGGCCCTTCGTCATCGCGTCGATTCCCTTCGCCTACCTGGGCGGCACCAAGACACTCGACGAAACCGCGTTCAAGGTCCTGGTGGCTGTGACCCTGGCGCTGGCTGCGGCGCGGCTCTTCATGCCGCAGCGCGAGCGGCCGACCAAGCCTCTGCCGATTGCGGACGCGCTGGCGTGCGGCGCGGCGATCGGACTGCTTTCGGGACTCGTCGGGGTCGGCGGAGGCATTTTTCTCACTCCGCTGCTCATCCTTTGCGCCTGGTCGACGCCGCGCGAGGCCGCCGCAGTCTCGGCCCCCTTCATCCTGCTGAACTCCCTGGCCGGGCTCGGCGGTCTGATGGGACAGGGAGTGTCCTTCCCTTCCTGGCTCTGGTGGGCGTGCGGCTCCGCGATCGTCGGCGGATGGCTGGGCGCCCGCTGGAGCAGCCGCTCGGCGTCGCAAACCGGACTGCGGATGGCGCTTGGAGTGGTGCTGCTGATCGCAGCGGTGAAATTCGTCGTGGTCTAGCCACGGTCGATCAATCGACGACCTTGGCGCCCTGCTTGATCCAGTTTTCGATCAGCGAAATCTGCTCGGCTGAAAGGCGGTCGCCCTTGGGGGGCATGTGACCTTTGACGGTTGCGGATCGTTTGATCACTTTCACCAGCGTGCTTGCATCCGGCTTGTCGACCACGATGATCCCCTTCTTCTTGTCCTTCACGATGAGTTCGCCGACATGGTCGAAGGCGATTCCTCCCTTGGCTTGGCCCTTGCCATGGCAGTCCCAGCATCGGGCTTCGAAAATCGGGCGAATGTCCTTGTTGTATTCGAGGTTTTTTGGAATCGAGGGAGTCTTCGTCGAAGGCGTTGCCGGAGCCGATGCGGGTGGCGATTTCGGCGGCTCCTCGCCACCCGCAGGCAGGTCGATGCTCGCGAGAGCGTTGCTCGACAGCGTCGAAATCGAATGCGCGTCGTCCATGGCCTCCGGCTTCTCCTCGGGCATCGCGGCCGGATCGGAATCTGGATTGACTGCGGGCTCCGATGCTGGCTCGGATGGCGGCTCCGCTGCCGGCTCAGCCGCGGGGAGATCCTTCTTCTGCGATTCAACCTCCTGGACCTTCACTTCAGCCAAAGATTGCACCGCGCTTTCGGGGACCCCGCGCAGGCGATTCCAGGAAAGTGAAACCGCCTCGCCGAGGGGCTTGGAAACCTGTCCCTCGCCCCAGACCATGTCGCCGCCGAAGTGCGCGGTCACGCCGATGCCGACCGCAGCGACCAGCGATCCAAGCCTCGTGACATTCAACAGAATCGGCCAGGAATCTCCGCGAACCATTGTGGTCGCCAGGGCCAGCAGAACCAGCGCCGCCGAGCTGCCGATGCCGAACCAACGGTGCAGAAAAAGCTCCGTGGACTCGGGGCCGTCGGCCTCGGCGAAGAACCATCCACTGGTCGAGACCACCACGCTGGCCAGGGCCGCGATCCAGGTGCAGTGAACCGCGAAATCCCCGAAACCTTCATGTCTGCGGATCCAATTCCAGGTCATGGCCAGCGTTGCGACGATGGCCAGCGCGATCGGAAAGTGCACGATGAGGGGATGGAGATGGCCCAAAACCTCCAGCCAAGCGCTGGAAACCGACTCGGGCAGTGCTGGGGTGACTTGGACCATTGGCGGCGATGCTACGAAAACATCCTCAGGGCATCTCCTGATCGCTTGGGTCAATGAAATTGGCGTAAAAATAAAAGACGTGAGTCGCTCAAGGGTTACCTGAGCGCCCACGCCCTTTTTTGCGAGATCATCCCCGCAAGGGGACTTTTCTCACCCACCTTTGAAAATGACATGGCTTGAACAACCTTGGGCCAGTCAACTTGTCGTACTTCTAAGAGTTAAGGGAAAGTTTGGGAACGACTTTCAATTCGTATTGTGATTCAATTGGATCCCTTGTCAATGAATAAAACCGATTTATGACTCGATAAACTGGGGTCGCAAAGATGCGAAAGTCCGAGAATAACGATTTGATTTGGACACGCTGCATCCTTCATGCGGACCTCGATTCCTTCTTTGCGAGCGTCGAACAACTGGATGATCCAGCACTTCGGGGGGTTCCCGTGCTCGTTGGCGGCGCCACCGGACGAAGCGTTGTCGCGGCGGCGAGCTACGAGGCGAGAAAGTTCGGCTGCCACAGCGCCATGCCCATGGCCTTGGCGCGGGCGAAGTGCCCCCAGGCGGTGGTGATGCCTCCGCGCTTCGATCGATACTCGGAGCTCAGCGGAAAATTCCGGAACATCCTCCTCGATCAATCCCCGCTGGTCGAGCCGCTGAGCGTCGACGAGGCTTTCATCGACGTCACCGGATCGCAGCGCCTGCTAGGCAGCGGACCACGGATTGCGCAAAGTATCCGCGACCGCGTGCGCGACGAGATTCAATTGACGGTGAGCGTCGGAGTGGCGACTTCGAAGTTCGTCGCGAAGATCGCCAGTGACCTGCACAAGCCCGATGGCATGACGATCATTCCCCATGGGGAGACCCGTTCCATCCTCGCTCCCCTGGACATCGCGCGAATGTGGGGCGTCGGGCCCAAGACGCTTCCTCGGTTCATCGCCGCAGGCATTCGCACGTTCGGGGATCTGCAGCGATTGACTCCGGAGGAGGCCCAGCGGCGGCTGGGCGAGATGGGTGTGCATTGCCGCGAGCTGGCTCTGGGCCTGGACGACCGTGACGTCATCACGGAGCACGACGCCAAGAGCGTCGGGCAGGAGGAGACCTTCGACCGCGATGTCGGCGATGTGAATGTGCTTCGTGCCGTGCTGCTTGAGCAGTGCGAGCGGGTCTCCATGCGCCTTCGCGCTTCCAACGGATTGGCGACCTGCGTCTCGCTCAAGCTGCGGCTGCCGAATTTTGAGACGCACTCGCGGCAGAAATCCCTGCGCCCCTTCACCGATCGGACCAAGCCGATATGGCAAACCGCCGATGGACTGCTGAAGACCTGGCGCAGCGGCAGCAAACTTCCTCTACGCCTGCTCGGCGTCAGCGTGGACCGGATCGATCGATCCGAGGCGCTGCAGCAGCCGGAACTCTTTCCCGATCCCGCGGACGAAGTGGAGCGCAAGCTCGACTCCGTCACCGACGCCGTGGCCCGCAAGTACGGCCCCGAGGCGCTGCACCGCGGAGGCGGGCGCGCAGAGAGCCGCCGCTCCAAGCGCGACGCCACCGACAAGGGTCCGCGCCCCGAGGCCAATCGGGGCTAGCGATCCTCCAGCGGCGAATAGCACAGTTCGCCCCAGTCGTCGGTGTAACCATGCTCCATCAGGATCTGCATGAAGCATGCGACCAGATGCTCAAGGATGGCGCTGGCGCGGCGCACTGCGACGCGGTTCATCCTGCTGTTGTAGGTGCTGCCCCCCTGCACGAGCTGGTTGCGCACAAAGAGCACGCGGTCCAGGATGGCCGCAAGCCAGGGTTCGAACTGGGCCTGCTCCAGGATTTCCTCTCGCGTGGCCTTGGTGGAAAAGGTCCCGGTTTCGCGGCGTCGGGAATAGTGCCGGGAAAGGTAGGGATCCTCGAAGAGGGCCCGGGCGGCGCGGTCGTTGTTCTCCAGCACCATCTGCATCAATCCGTCGCAATCATTCCCGAGGATCTGCCGGATGAAGAGGCGAGTGGAGACATGGTCCGGCTCCGGCGCCATGGTTTTCTTGTTCCAGCGGCTTGCCAGGGTCGTCAGCGCGATCCACTGCGCGATCAGCTTCGCGTCCAGGTCCTCGGGCGTCGAGCAGCGCTCCGAGAATTCCAGCCAGGTCAGCGCGCGATGGATGCGGACGCGGACCTCCTCGTAAAGATGCGCCCGGGCGTAGGCGTCGCGGCGCGGCTTCCACAATTTGCGCAGCGTCCCCATGCTCAGCGGCGCGCCGCCCCAGGCGTCCGCGGGCTTTGGCCGGCTGGTTCGTGTTGGCATGTCGTCAGCCTATCGGATCAGGCCGTGCGCTGGCCCAGCCGAAGGCCTAGCGAGGCCGCCGCGACACCCAGCAGCAGCGACAAACCCAGATTCAGTGCGAAGCCTTTCGCGTCGCCGCGGGCCATCTGCTGGCAGAGCTCCTGCGAGAGCGAGCTGAAGGTGCTCAACCCGCCCATGCAGCCGGTGACGAAAAACAAGTTGAACTTCGGATTCCTCTTCTGGAAGGGATCGACGACGTCGCTCAGATGGGCTCGCGAGAGCGCCAGATATTTCCGACCGATCCAGGCGGCGAAAAAGGTGGCGACGAGGTTCACCGCCAGCACCGCGACCCAGGGCTCCACGTTCGCGGACGGACCGGCCAACTCCGCGGCGTAGCGGAGGCTGGTGCCCAGCGTGCCGCCGCAAAACACCAGCAGCAGCATGATCCCGATCGATTGCTTCGGATGTGCGGGCCGCGAATTCACGAGGCCATCCTTTGGCCAAGCCAGGCCAGTGCGACACCACCCGCCAGGCTGAGGGCGACGAAGAGTGCGGCTCCCCGCGCGCGGCGGTTGTGCAGCCCCTCGGTGGTTTCAATGGCAAAGGAACTGAAGGTGGTGAACCCCCCGAGGAATCCCGTAAGCATCATGCCGGTCAGCACCTCGCGGGAATCGCCCTCAATGCGCAGCGCGGCCTTGGCCAGATATCCGATCGCCAGCGATCCGGCCAGATTGATCACCAGCAGGATCGCCCACTGCGGCCAGGCGCGATCGCGATCAAGAAAGAGGTAGACGCCAAGCCGGGCCGCCGCCCCGAGACCTCCTGCGAGGCCGATCAAAATCACGGTCGCGAACGGGGCTAGCATCGCGTTTTTGAGTCTACCAATCGCATGAAAATGAAAAACGCAAGCGAGGTCTTCCGGGTCTTCTTTCGGCTGGGATGTCTTTCATTCGGCGGGCCCGTGGCGCACCTTGGCTATTTCCAGGAGGAGTTCGTCGCGCGAAGACAGTGGATCGGCGCGTCACGGTTCGCGGATCTCGTGGCGCTCGCGCAGTTCCTGCCGGGTCCCTCAAGCTCACAGGTGGGATTCGCCATCGGGCTGGAGCGGGCCGGTCTTTTCGGCGGGATCGCGGCGTGGACCGGCTTCACACTGCCCAGCGCCGTGGCGATGTACCTCGCGGCGATGGCCGTGCTTTCGCCGGGCGGACTCTCGGGCTCCGGCTGGCTGCAGGGGCTCAAGACCGCCGCGGTCTCGGTGGTGGCGCTGGCCGCACTGCAAATGCTTGCGATGCTGGCGCCGGACCGGAACCGGAGAATCCTGGCGCTGGCTACTTTTGTGCTGAGCTTCTCTTTCAACCATGTCCTGCCGCAGGGGGTGGTCCTGGTCGTCGGCGCAATGGCCGGCCTGCTGGGGCTGTGCGGCCGCGACGATTCGAGCGCGGAACGGGCGCACACGAGAAGTCCCGTCACCGGGCGAATCGGACTCCTGGCACTGCTTGGGTTCGCGGCCAGCCTGCTGGTTGTCTGGAAGCCCTGGATGCTCTTCGCCCAAGCTGGAGCGTTGGTCTTCGGCGGAGGGCATGTGGTGCTTCCGCTGCTTGAGAACCGATTCATCCTCGCCGGACTCACGGACCCAAACACATTTCTCGCAGGCTACGGAGTCGCGCAGGCGATGCCCGGGCCCCTCTTCACCTTCGCGACATTCCTCGGAGCGACAAGCGCATTGGATCTCTCGCCGCCGCTTGGCGCGCTGGTGGCGACCATCGCCATCTTCGCGCCGGGGATTCTCCTGATGACGGCGGCGCTTCCATTCTGGGATGGATTGAAAAACCGCGCCTGGGCCCGCGGCATGCTGTCGGGGGTCAACGCGGCGGTGGTCGGCCTGCTCTTCGCGGCGCTCGCCCTCTCATTGGCCCCGGCGCTGCTCATCCGAAAGGAGGGATCGATCCTGGCGTGGTCGTCGACCGCCATGGCGCTGATCGGGCTCGCGGCATTCGAGGCGCTGCGGCGCAGGCTCCTTCCGGTTCCGGTTGTCGTTGCCCTCTGCGCGATGGCCGGCTGGCTGCTGGCGTAGCGCGAAAGGAATGGCGAGCGATTACGAGGCGGGCTCCACATGGGCCGTCGCCGTGCCGCCCAGCGCCGCCTCGATCTTGTTCTCGATTTCGGTCGCGACGTCGTGGGCCCGCCGCAGGTCCATCTCGCCGTTCAATTGCAGGTGGAAATCGACCCAATGGTCGCGCCCGCTGTGTCGCGTGCGGACCTTGTGGTAGGAGACGATGCGCGGCAGCGGCCCATCGGCCCGCGCATGGCTTTTCAGGATCTCCTCCACCTTGGCGAGGTCCGCAAGATCCTGCTCGTCGAGCAGGTCGCCCAGGGCGCGGCGGATGAGCCGGTAGCCGACGAACCCCACCCAGACCGACATGACCAGGGCGATGATCGGGTCGAGGAAGGCCAGCCCCGTCCAGCGCACCAGCAGCAGCGAAGCCACCGCAGCACCGCTGGTCCACGCGTCGGAGATGAGGTGCACCCCGTCGGCGTGCAGCGCGCTGCTCTGGGTTTTGCGGGCCACCTGGATCAGCCAGAGGCCGACTCCGCCGTTGGCCATGATCGTGAAGGCGAGCAGCAGCAGGCCGGAGTCGATCTCGTGCACGTGCGCGGTCTGGTCGAAAAGTTCCAGGGCGCTGCGGACCGCGACCACCAGCATCGCCACGCTGATCATGCCGCCCTCCATCGCCGAGCTCAGGAATTCCGCCTTGCCATGGCCGTAGGGATGCGATTCGTCGGCCGGCCGATTCGCCATCCACACGCTCCAGATCACCAGGGCGCTGGCGGCCACATTCACCACGCTCTCCATGGCGTCGCCGAAGACCGCGGCGCTTCCGGTCAGTCGCCACGCCGCCAGCTTGGTCAGCAGCAGGACCACCGAGGTCGCCAGAGCGATCCGCGCGGCTCGTCGCTCGAGATGGGCGGTGCTCACATGCGAAATGTATCGCCTCGCAGAGGCGAATTGGGCGTACCATTTCACTCGAGGCTCCCTTCCGCATGAATCCACTCCGACTCATCACCGTTGGAACCGACTTCTCGCCTCCCGCGGCCACCGCCCTGGGATGGGCCGCCGAGCTCGCCCGGGCGCACAAGGCGTCGCTGCTGCTGGTGCACGCCTACGCCAAGGACGATCACGGCTTGAGCGAGGACGAGGTGCGCATCTGCCTCGCCGGACTCGCCGCCTGCGAAACCGAGCGCGGCATTCCCACGCAGGTCGAGCTGCTCAAGGGCACGCCCGCGGAGGTCGTGGCCAAGGCCGCTCGCGATTCGGGCTCGGATCTGCTGGTCATCGGCAGCAAGGGCCGCAACATGCTCAGCCGGATCTTCATGGGATCGGTGGCGGATTCCACGCTGAAGCTGGCGACGACGCCGACCCTGGTGGTCCATCCCGCCGATGCGGCGCGCCCGGCGAGCTACAAGAGCCTGCTGGTCGCGACGGATTTCTCGCCCGAGGCGGACCGCGCCGCCGAGTTCGCCGTGCGAGTCTCCACGGCCTTCGAGGGCGCCGAAGTCAGCCTGATGCATGCCACCCAGGTGCCCGGCCCCTTCGTCGGCGTCGAGGTGCCGGCGGTTCCCATCGTGGAAGTCGGCGAAGGCGACGCCGTGGCCCGCGCTGGCCTCTCGGAGCGGACGCGAAAGTTCTCCACCGCGGGAGTCCGCGTGCAGGGACTGACCTGCCCGGGATCCGCCGTCGAAGTGTTGCTGGACGTCGCCGAGGACCGCAACTCCGATGTGATCGTCGTGGGCACGACCTCCTCCGGCGGCGTCTCCAAGCTCCTGCTGGGCAGCATCGCCATCGACCTGGTCCACCGGAGCACCCGGCCGGTCCTGGTCGTGCGCTAGGTGGAACTCTGCGGAGCCGCCATCTTCTCGTTCTCAATCCGGCTCGGATGGTCGACCGGCGCGTCCGCGCCACTGTCGATGTAGACGTCCAACAGTTGGCCGGGCAGCACCGGCGGATTGTCCTGCGTGAAGCGGTAGATCATTTCCATCACCCGCGTGTCGATGCGCTCCGAGTTCTCGCCGGTCAGGGTCCGCTTGGGGATCACCATGGGGACGGTGCGCACATACTCGATGGGAAACTCCATGACCCGCCCGCCCCGCAGCGCGGCGACGGCCTTTCCCTTCGGGTCGAAGCGCCAGGCGTCGAGCTCATCCACGTCCACGCGGATGTGCAGCGGCGTGAGCTGCCCCAAAATGATCGCCCCCTCGCGTGCGGCCGTGTTGGCGATGAACTCGCCCGGCCGCGCGTTGACCCGCAGCACGGTGCCGTCCATCGGCGCCCGCACCTCGCTGCGCACGATGTTGGTCTGCAGCACCTGCGCGTCGGATTCGGCGACCTGCGCCTCGGCTGCCGCCACCGCGAGATCCTCGGGATAGGTGCCCTTCATCATTCGGGCAAGCTCCGCCTTGGACTCGTCCAGGCGCGACTTGGCCAGGTTGTACTCGAATTCGCGCGTCGGCTTTTCGTTGGCGCTGAGCGAGGACTGGTCCTCGACCGTCTGCAGCCGCTCCAGCCGGAGCCGGGCGTCCTCGACCGCCGCCTGGCGCTGGGCGACGATCGCCTTGCAGCGGTCCACCTCCTCGGCGCGGGGCAGGGACTTCAATTGGATCACCTTCTGGTTGGCCACCTCGAGCCGCGCCTTGGCCTCGACCAGCTGGGCCTTGAGCTCGCGTTGATCGATGGTGAAGAGGACGTCCCCCTTCTTCACCGCCTGCCCCTCCTTCACCGTGACCGATTCGACGGTGCCGGGAATCGGCGTGCCGATGTTCATGATCTCGGTCACCGGCTCGACCAGCCCGCTGCCCGCGACGCGGTTGGAGAAGGGGCTCTTGGTCGGCTGGCCGCTGGGCGGCGCGTTGGGCGCGGGACGGCTCTGCTTGTAGACGGTGTAGATGGCCAGCACGATGCCGACGACGGCGACGATGGGGAGCACGATGTATCGAAGCTTCATGTGTGTTTTTCCTCTTGAATCGCCGCCGCGCGAAGGGCGGCCAGCTCCACGTCGCTGTTCACAATCCGGGTGATCAATCCATCGTCCATGTGGGCGATGCGGTCGGCGAAATGGTAGATGCGCTCGTCGTGGGTCACCAGGATGACCAGCCGGTCGGGGCGCCGCCCCTGCTCGCGGATGAGCTCCATCACGCGCTGGCCGGTGGCGCCGTCGAGCGCGCTGGTGGGCTCGTCGCAGACCAGGATGCTGGGCCCGTGGATCAGACTGCGGGCGATCGCCACCCGCTGCTGCTGGCCGCCCGAGAGCTTCGCCGGCCGGCTGCCCGCCCGGTTCTCCAGGCCCACCTCCTTCAGCAGGATGGCCGCGCGATCCAGCGACTCGCTGCGGGATTCCCCGCGCAGCAGCAGCGGAATCGCCACGTTCTCGATGACGCTGACCTGCGGAACCAGGTTGAACTGCTGAAAGATGAAGCCGATCTTCTCGCGTCGGAAGAGCGTCCGCTCCTGGTTGCTCATCGCGTCGGGATCGACGCCCACCAGTTCAAGCGTCCCGCTGCCACGCGAAAGGATCGCCGCGAAGATGGAGATCAGCGTGGTCTTGCCGCATCCGCTGGGGCCCACCAGCGCCACGATCTCCCCGAAGCTGGCGGTCAGGTCGATGCCGCGCAGCGCGGTGACCGCAGAGTCACCGTCGCCGTAGACCTTGCCTACGCCCCGACAGAGGATGGCCGGTGTGCCGCTCATCCCGAGAAGACCTCCTTGGGATCGAGGCGGACGACCTTCCAGATCGAGAGCCCGCTGGCGCCGAGCACGATGATGATCACGGCCACGGCGGAAATGATCGGAAGGTGCCAGGTCAGCTTGAAGGCCAGCCGGTCGCCCGGAATCGCCAGGCCGAAAATCGCCGTGGCCCCCAGGCCCAGTCCCAGCCCGAGCACGCCGGCGGCGAGCCCCTGCACCGCGACCATCTCCAGCAGCTGGCGCGTGGTGGCGCCCATCGCCTTCATGGCGCCGAAATAGCGCAGGTTGTCCAGCGTGAAGTTGTAGAACATCTGCCCGGCGATCGCCACGCCCACCAGGAATCCGAGAATGATCGCCATGCCGAAGTTGATGGGGATGCCGGTCTGCTTCATCCAGTACTCCAGCGTCTTCCAGCTGAACTCCTCGGGGGTGTAGGCGGCCAGCCCGGTCTCGCTCTCGATGCGCCGCTGCAGCGCCGCCAGGTTTTCCTCGGGCAGCGCCTTGACCAGGATGATGCTGAGCGTGCGGCGGTTCGACGGCGCGAAGCCCACCGCGCGCAGGTAGGTGGTGTAGATCGTCGGGACATTCTGGAAGCTGGGCCGCGTCTCGGCGATGCCGGCGACGATGGCGCGCTTCTCGTTGAGCTCGAGCACGTCGCCCACCCGCATCGGGCGCTTGGGGCCGTTCTTGTCCTCGGTCGCGGGCTGCAGAAGCTGCTTGTTGGCCCCGCGGGTCTCGATGAAGATGACGTCGGGCTTGCGCAGATCCTCCACCTTCCCCTCGATCATCGTGGCGGGCGCGCCCACCAGCGTCGCGTCGTCCACGCCGATCACGTCGCAGATCTGCCGGCCGCCGTTGGGCAGCTTGGCCACCAGCAGCCCCTTGAACATCGGGCTCGCCCACTCGATGCCTTTCACGCTGCGGACGCGGTCCAGCGCCGTGACCTGCATCGGCTTGGTGTCGTCGACGAACTGCAGCGTGGGGTCGGTCACCCAGAGATCCGCCTGCGGCGTCTCCTCGATCAGCGCGTAGGTGCGGCTCATCAGGCCCACGAAGATGGCGGCCTGCTGCGTGATCAGCAACGTGGCGAAGGTCAGCCCCAGCAGAATGCCGTAGAACTTGGCGCTGTCGCCGAAGAGCATCTTGAGGGCGATGAGGCGCACGGGCTAGAGCTCCATCTGCACGCCGAACTCGACCACGCGGCTCGGCGGCAGGTTGAAGAAGCGGACACTGTCGGTCGCCACCGTGGTCAGCGAGGCGAAGAGGCGCTTGCGCCACAGCGCCATCGGGGCGTCGCCCGTCGGCAGCACCACGACGTGCCGCGCAAAATAGGTGGTGGTCTCAGGGTCCCACTTCAGTCCGTGCTCGCGGGCCTTCTCAAGCATTTTCGGAATGTCCGGACTCTCCATGAATCCGCACTGCGCCGAGAGCTTGTAGAAGCCGTCGGGCATCCAGGTCAGCTTGATCTGACGTTGCGGCGGGGCCACGGGCAGGTTCACCGGAACCACGCTGACCAGGATGACCTGCTGGTGCAGGACGTGACTGTGTTCGACGAAGGAGACCAGCGCGAAGGGCGTGGTGTTGCTGGTGGTGAGGAAAACCGCCGTGCCTGGCACGCGCGGCACCGCCTCCGCCCAGAGCGAGGCGAGGAACTCATGGATGTTGCCCATGCTCTCCGAGAGCTTCTTGCCCAGCAGGAAGGAGCCCTGCTGCCAGGTCATCATGATCATGGTGGCGCCCAGAGCGATGGTGAGCGCGAACCATCCGCCGGTCATGGCCTTGAGCAGGTTGGCGCTGAAGAAGAGGCCGTCGATGGAGAGGAAGAAGGCCGCCACCGCCACCACCTGCCAGCGCCGCCACTTCCACAGCCGCCGCGCCATCAGACTGAAAAGGATCGTGGTGATGATCATGTTGCCCGTCACCGCGATGCCGTAGGCGCTGCCGAGCTTTTCGCTGTTGGGAAAGAGGATGACCGTGATCACGCAGCCGATCAGCATGATGAAATTGATCGAGGGCATGTAGATCTGCCCCTCGGTGTCGCTGCTGGTGTGGATCACCCGGAGCCGCGGCAGGTAGCCCAGACGCACGGCCTGCCGCGCCAGGCCGAACACGCCGCTGATCATGGCCTGGCTGGCGATGATCGTCGCGGCCGTGGCCAGCAGCACCAGGGGAACGATGGCCCACTCCGCGGCCATGCCGAAGAAGGGCCGCATGGCCAGGACGGAGGCGGTGTCGGTGGCGCCGCCGCGGATCAGGCCCAGAACGTACGCCCCCTGTCCGTAGTAATTCAGCAGCAGCGACGGCAGCACGATCGCGTACCAGGCGATCTGGATCGGCGCCTTGCCGAAATGCCCGACATCGGCGTAGAGCGCCTCGGCGCCGGTCACCACCAGCACCACAGCGCCCAGCACCGTGAATGCCTGGAAGGGATCGTGCCGGACGAACCAATAGATGTGCCGCGGATCGGCGGCCTTGAGGATCTCGGGATCGTCCATCAGATGCTGCAGCCCCATCGCCGCCAGCACCAGGAACCAGAGGATCATCACCGGCCCGAAGAACCAGCCGATGCTGTGGGTGCCGAATTGCTGCACCGCGAAGAGCGCGACCAGAATGGCGATGGTGGTCGGCAGCACCGCCTGCGCGAGCCATGCCGGCGCGTGGGGAAACTCCTTCAACCCCTCGACCGCGCTCAGCACGGAGATGCTCGGGGTGATCAGGCCGTCGCCGAAGAGCAGCCCGGCGCCGAGCATCGCCAGCACGACGGTAGTCCGGGTCCGAAAGCCCTTTCCCTTGTTCAGTGTGCGCGGAATCAGCGAAAGAAGCGAGAAGATTCCTCCCTCGCCGTGGTTGGTCGCCCGCAGAATCACCAGCAGGTACTTCAGGTTGACCGTGATCAGCAGCGCCCACGTCAGCAGCGAGAGAATGCCATAGATGTATTCCTCGTGGATCGGCCCGGTTTCGCTTCGATGCACCAGGCAGGCCCGCAGGGCGTAGAGCGGGCTGGTGCCGATGTCGCCGAACACGACCCCCACCGACCCCAGCGCGAGCGCCCAGAACCTTGCGGTCCCGGTCTTGCCCTTCGCTTCATGAGCTGCGCCGCCAACGGACGAAGCATCGCTCATCTTGATCAAGCCTTCTGCCGCGAACCGCGCAAAATCCCTGAAACAAGGACCGGGTCCCGAACGGGGCGGGCTGTTACGCCTGTCGGCGTGGCGACGGAAGGGGGATATTTTTGCGGGGCACTCTTTACATCGCAAAAGGCGCGATACATCGCAAATGGCGCGATGCAGCGCGCGGGCGCCTGAAAACACGTCATCTTTCGCGTTTCAGGCGACGGCCGGTGCTTGCCGCCGTCGCCCAAAACATCGGTGCTAGTACCGGTAATGCTCCGGCTTGTACGTCCCTTGCGGCGTCACGCCGATATAGCTGGCCTGGTCGCTCGACAGCTCGGTGAGCTTCGCGCCCAGCTTGTCGAGGTGCAGGCGCGCCACCTTCTCGTCGAGGTGCTTGGGCAGCGTGTAGACTTTGTTCTCGTACGCCTTGCCGTTGGTCCACAGCTCGATCTGCGCCAGCGTCTGGTTGGTGAACGAAGCTGACATCACGAAGCTCGGGTGACCCGTCGCGTTGCCGAGGTTGAGCAGGCGGCCCTCGGAGAGAAGGATGATGCGCTTCCCGTCCGGGAAGTTGATCATGTCGACCTGCGGCTTGATGTTGTCCCACTTGAAGTTCTTGAGGGCGGCAACCTGGATCTCGTTGTCGAAGTGGCCGATGTTGCCGACGATGGCCATGTCCTTCATCTCGCGCATGTGCTCGAGGCGAATGATGTCCTT